>JBBILA010000025.1:0-13189 GCA_037445105.1 Candidatus Microgenomates bacterium | reverse complement strand
TTCAAGTTTTAAAGGTAAGGTCAAACCTGTTTTATTAGAAACAACAATAATAAAAAAAACCATTAAAGAGAAAATCAAAGCGTTAGTAATTTTTTCTTTAAGATTCATATTTTTTTAAAATAACTTCTAATAATTTAATAAAATTTATAATTTATTCGCTGGTTTTACCATCAAATTCTGGCGCATCAGAATCTGCTTTTTGTTTTGTTTGGCGAACAACATCATGACGATGATGAGGCGGGGCGTAAATCGTGTAAAGTTTTAATTCTTTATTAGATGAAGTATTAATCACATTATGTTTTGCACCGGCGGGAACAATAATAACATCATCTTCTTTGACTTGATATTCATTGCCATCAATAATCACCTTTCCCTCACCTTCCTCAAAACGAAAAAACTGATCGTTTTCTTCGTGAACTTCCATTCCTATTTCCTCACCGGCTTTAAACTCATAATCACCAACTGTAAATGATGGCCGGTATATAATACCTGGCGATAATTGGTATTATTTTTAGTTAGTTTTTCAATATCTCCGTGATATCCTTTCATAGTATTTTTGAAAAGCTGATAGTTAGTTTAATTATAGAATAATTTAAAAAAAATATCTCTTTATAATTTAAATATCCTATAGTATAATTATAGAATGGAACCTTTCCGAGGTCGTCCTGATTTTGAAAATCTAGTAAAAAAACTTTCGCTTCCGCGGAGTCAAGTAGCGGGGATAATTAAAGCTTTTGCTTATCATTTTTTTCCTCAAATCTCAACGAGCCAACCCAACGAAAATGGAAAAATTCAGGGAATTTTAAGAGAAGTAGCAACAAAACTTAACAACGATGAATTATGTCGAGACGTTAGTCAAGTACAACTTCTCCCAGATCATCCATTTTCATCTTTAGCACAAAGATATCGACCAGAAAACAAATTCGAAGAATCAATCATCGGTTGTGGGTCAGCCGGATTGAAAGCGGCTGAAGTTTTGGAAGAAATAGAAGATGATTTTGAAATATATATTTTCAATCAAATTCCTGATCCAGGTAGTCGTCAGTTTAAAAAACTTCCTCCTGAGCTTCAACTTTTATTTTTTTATGGAGTCAATAATCAAGAAATCAATCAACAAATCTCTTCTTTTTTAAATGATGGAGGAATATTTATTTTTTCAAAAAGAAAAAAAATCCCTCCAGAAGTAACTGAGATTATTTACCAGCTTTCCCTTCTTACGGGAAGGAGGTTAGATTGGCTTGAAAAATGGATTATCTTTCAACAAAACGGAGGAGATTTTCCATTCGAAAGATTTTTTGGAAGACAACCAAAAGAAAAAAGAAAAGAAATTTATAAACTTCTTAAGCAATTAAATCAATTCTCACCCACTTTTTTTCAATTAATCCCTATTGATAAAAACGGACAGGTGAATAATGACTTAGAAAAAAAAATTAATGATCCATTTCAAGATTTAGAAAATCTTTATGGGCAGATGCTTTTAACAAGCGCTGACTGGGATGAAGAGTTAAAAGTGACTCGTTTGGCTTTTGCTTTGTCTATTCTTGGGATTTTATTAGTCAATCACCTTCTTGAAGGCAATCCTGTTTTAGCAAGGGCGATCCCGCCTGCTTTAGCTGATATTTTAACTCTTTGGGCTGAAGGATCTCCATTTATTGACCGAACTCTTCCTCCAAAAAAAAGACTATATGAGTTTGCCAAATTAATCGCTCAAAAGTATCAAGTTTCTGTGATTTTCAGCGGGATTTTATCTTTAACAGGAAGTCAGTTTGTTGAATGGTTAAAACAAAGACAAATGCTTATTGAAGCGGGTTTTGCCTATGCTTTTATTCCTTTTGTTGGCGCTTTGATAACTACTGCTCAAAGTTTTTTCCAAGAATATCAAAAAGGAAAAAAATTAAAAGAATTAGGCGTTTTTGGTTTTTCTGACTTGGATCAACTCCAATTATTGAAAGAGGCTTTTTTAGCAACAGTGACCCATCCAGCTCGTCTCTGGCTTTTAATTGCTGGCGCAATCGGTGTTGGCGAAGGAGCAATTATTGGAGCTTTGAATCTTCTAGACAATCCTGTAGCCTTAACCTTTGTTGGAGAATTTAATGAAAGTTTTATCACCCTTATTGGTCTTCTTATTTATAATCAAATACTTTGGCGAAAATATCAAAAGAAATTGAAGGAAAAAATAGATAGTCTCAAAAATCATTAAAAAAATTTAATACCAAAACTAATAAAATCAAAACAATAAGATTGCCAATAATCCCCCACTCACTCCCAAAACTATTCCTCCAATAACATCAGTTGTCCAATTGTTTTTCTTCAAATTCTTTTTTGATTAATTGAAAAAGTGGACTGTTTTCGAAACCAAAACTAAATGGTTTTCTTCCTAAAATTTCTTCTGTAAAAAAAGAGGGATCTTCTTGATATCTTTGATACATTTGCCAGATTATTTCTTTTGTTTCACGAGAAAGTCCTTGATAAACTGCTTTTGCATCTTCGTCTAAAACCCTTTTAATTACCCATAAAAATTTATCAATTCTGTTAGGTGTTTGATCAAGACGATAAGCTCTGTACATTTCTAAAAAAGCTTGATTAATGTTAGAGATATATTTATCAATATCAAACTCTCCTTTCTCATCATAAGCAAAATCTTTATCTGCATAAATTGCACTTAGATTATTATAAAAATCTGGATGATTGAGATTAATTTCAAAGGCTTTTTTATAATAAAAAAATGCTTGTTGAAGAAGTTGTCTTCTTTTTTTTGTATTTTGTGGTAATTTAGATGCTTCATTGTATTTTATCCATCCTAAATTAAACAAAAACCCAGCTTTAATTCCTTCAAAAGGTAAAATTGTGGCAAATTCAAATTCTTTTCTGCCAAACATCTGATATTCTCCATAAAGAGAAAAATTATCAGGGTTGGCTTGGATACCTTTTTGGATTGTTAACCAATCATCCTCTTTTAAAGGTTCAATCGCTAACTTTTCACCCCACCTTTTTTTTCTTCTGCCTTTGCCATAATAATATCTTTTACCTGTTGGATCTACCCAATAAGCTTTTTGTGGTTCTTTTGATTTATCAACTATCATAAGTAGTGTATGTCCTGTTGGAAAAACCACATAAACATCAACTTCATTGCCTAAAAATTCACGACACAGTCTGCCTAAAATATATGAGCGAAGATTACATTCAAAAGCAAGAGTTTCAGTGGCTTTGGTTAATTTAATAGTTTCTGCATATTCATAGGCTTGAACTAGATCTAAAAGAAGAGTAAGTTTTTCATAAGTAGTTAATGGTTGTTGATTTCTTTCTCTTTCTTCTTGAGCTTTTTGTAACACTTTGCCAGCTAATTCAAAAAGACTCATCTTTCCGTATTCTGTCTCACCTACTTGTCGTTTTATCTCTTGAACTAATCTTTGAGTATCTTCTATCTCAAACCTTGAAACATCAAAAGAAAGTTTATCTGATTCTTGAGGAAAGATTTCTTTTAACATCTTCTGAAGATCTTCTCCTAAATCAATAAAAAGAGGTGGGGAGGTTAATGTTGATGATCTTAATTCTTGAGGAAATATTTTTCTTAGCATTATTTGAACAGATTTACCTAAACCAAAAAAAGAAGCTTTAGAGGTTGACGGCAATGTTTCTTTGTTTTTTTCTTCTATCTTTTTCCCTCCTTCTTCCTCAACTGCTTCATCTAAAAATTGAAACACTTGTCTTGTGATATTTTCCACTAAAGCATAATGAGTTCTTCCTCCTTTTTGAAGGCTTGAAATAAGAACTACTTCTTCTATATCGCTTGTTTGTTCATTTTGACGTTCTTTTTTGACTTGATAAAAATATGGCAAAAGAGAGTTGATTATGATTTTTTTTCTTTCTATCAACCATTGATCAAATAAATCCATCTGTTCTTTATAACTTTTGCTTTGAAAATCTGGGTTTTGTTTGATCTGTCTTTGTCTAAATCTATCAAAAAGAGAGTAATAGGCTGAATGTTCTCCAACTTGAGAGAGTTTTTTATCTTGTTTATCAAAATAAACTGAACCTTTGCCCAAAAGTCTTAAAAAAAGATCATTTTCATAATCTTCTTTGTCAGCTTCTTGGGGTAGTTCATATTCTGGATGTTCTCTTAAAGAAAGAGGAGTTGAGTCAAAAAATGCTTGATGTAATTCTGAACCTAAAGCATAGATAGAATCAATTAGTGGTTGAATTCTTTCTCTTTTTTCATCAGGCGTATATCTTAAAATTAGCCGAGCCGTGTTTCTTATCGCCCTTGTAAAGTCTTCAAATCGTTTATCTTTAATTTCTATTCCTGCTTCTTGAACAAACATCTTGACTGCTTCAATAATCTGCAATAAAGTAGGTTGTTCAGGTAGAGTCAGAGCGTATTTTCCCTGTTTCTCTAATACTTGAACTTCTTCTCCTTTTACCACTCTCATATGATTAAACGCTTCTGTCCATATTTCATATGGTTTAAAGGGGAAATCTACATGTTGTGATAAAATAGCTTCTGAAGATGGAGTTGGAATTATTTTTTCAGAGATTTTTTTTGATTGTGATTCTTCAACTAATTCATTCATATTCTTAATTTTAATATTTTAATAAAATATTATTGCCAATAATCCCCCACTCACTCCCAAAACTATTCCTCCAATAACATCAGTTGTCCAATGCTCGCCTAAAGAGATTCGGGAAATCATCATAATAAAATCTATGATGAAAATAAAACTAACACCAAAAAATTTTATCCAGAAACTTTTTTTTGATCTTAAAACCAAAAACAAAAAAATCGTTGAGAGAAACGCGGTTCTCATCATATGACCTGAAGGATAAGAACCGCCGGGTTTGACATAAGATGATGGAAAAATAAAATCAAAATCGTAGCGGAAAAACATATAGGGAGGCCCTGGATGATCAAGAAAAGCTTTAAAAATAATCTCAATGATATGAATGCCCGCAAAAATAAAAATTGTCAAAAAAGGAATTATTTTTCTCTGAAAAATTATCAATAAAATTAAAATCAAGGTTGTCAATTCAAAACTCCCAAGCAAACTAAAAGAAGAAAAAAACGGATCAACTTTTCTTGGTAAATGGTTTTGAATTTTAACGGTTAAATCAAAATCAAATTGATTAAATAAATCTTTTTTTACCAGATAAGAAAAACCAACAAATAAAAGAAAAAAAATTACCGATAAAAGAAAAAGACTGATTTTCTTTCGCATTTCTCAATTTTACTGAAGAAAAAAACTATTTATCAACACCCAAAACAAGAACTTATTCTTTACAAAGACAGTGCTTGAAAAATTATTAAGGAAGATTAGTTAAATCAACTTTTTCTACTTTAACCTCAATAAACTCTAAAGGAATTTCTGCTTTATTAACAGATATTTCAAAAACACCAAACTTATCAGCATTAGTACAACCAATAAGCTTTCCTGTTGTTTCTCCTATAAGACAAACCTTTGCCATCGGAAAAGTCACTATTCCTGAATAACTCACTGTGTCTCCTGCATCAAATTGATCTAAAGTTCCCCATACCTCGGCCACAGCGCCTTTATAAGGAGCTCCTTTTGGCTGCAAAGGAATATCATGATGATAAGCAGACCAATCAAAATTTTCTGGAATAAGAGTTGGTAGAGGTTTTTCGTGAAATACCTTTTTAGGACTATAAATATCAGAATAAATTTTACTATAATTTGGGTGAAGATTAACATTTTCAGTAAATAAATGAGTATTAGGAGGAGAAACTTCTAGATAATAATCGTCTTCTTTACCAACAAGAAGATTATAACTTCCTCTTTCATCAGTTTTTGTCGGATTATCAAAAATATCAACTAGTTTATTATTTTTAGCATAATATACCCCTAATTGAACTCCTGATATTGGCTCAAGAGATAAAGCATCAAAGACTCTCCCAAAAGGATCCCAAGCAATTCTAACGCATTTTTTCCCACTGACATCTACCAAATTTTCTATTGTCCCTAATTGCTGAGTCTTATTTTGAGCATCAATGCCTTGACCAGTAGTAGGAGCATCACCTACCGCATACCATACATATTGAGTATGGGCTTGAAATTGACCTTGAACAGTTACGTCAATTGAACCATAAGGAAAATAGTTTTTTTTCGAAGGAAAATAACTATCTTCAACTTCTTTAAAAGGTTCATCTTTTATCCCACATGACTTTCCTGGTAAATGCTGTCGATAAATCTTACAACCGGTTGGTGACTCACAAGATCCAGTCAAACGAACACTTGATCCAAAATATCTACAAGGATCGCCCTTTTCGCCTTCAGGAAGTTTAGGAGGAGCCTTCGGACCTACGATTTCTCCTTTTAAACAACTTGATATTTTATTTTGACTAGCTAAAGATCCAAGATTGTCCTCTTGATTTTGAGCTAAAATTAACCCTCCTAAAAAAAGAAAAACGCCAAGAATCAAAATAATTTTTTTCATATTTTGATTTTATTTTTTTGAAAAAAATAATAAAATAATAACCCTAAAATCAAAAATAAAAAGATTAAAATTAAAAATACCATCATCAGCTGATTTCTTGTTTTTAAATTAACTGGCGGAGTGGTTTTTTCAGTGACTAAAGTTGGTATAAGAGAAGAATTTTGATTAAAAACTATATTTCTTTCCTTTGTCTCAGGATTGATAATTGGCTTATTATCCTTAGTTGATCTAATTAAATCTAATTTTTGTTTGTCAAGATAATCTCTATTTAATTTAACAAAATCAACAGTTGTCTGATTAAAAGACTCTTTTGTTTTCGGATCAATAACCTCAAGATAGTATTCTAGAAAAGGAAGATGGTTTGCATAGATTTTAAAAAAACCGTTTTCATCAGCAGTGGTTTTATAAAATAATTGATTACCGTTTTTTAGCTTAATTAAAATTTGAGCGTTAGGAATGATCTCCCCTTTACTGTTATAAGCATAACCTTCAATATAACTTAAAATTGGATTAAAACCTACTTTTTTTGGTGTTGGAGAAGAAGAATCATCAATTTTAATTGATAATTGAGCTAATGTGGTCATAATTTGATGATAATATTAATTTAAATATTTGTCAATATAATGTTATCATATTAAAATGAAATTAAATCTTGGCTATTTTGGCAGTCCTGATTTTTCAGCAGCTTTTTTAGAAAAAATTCTTAATGATGAAGAATTAAAAAAAATTGTTAAGGTTGCTTTTGTTGTTACCCAACCCGATCGCCCAGTTGGTAGAAAACAAATCCTTACCCCAACCCCGGTAAAACAAATAGCAAAAAAACATCGCTTAGAAATTTTAGAAATCGATAATTTGAAATTATCCTCGGAATCGAAAAATTTAAAATTAAAAATTAAAAATCTTGATTTATCTCTTGTTTACGCTTTTTCCCAAATTATCCCTAAAGATTTTCTCAATCTACCACCACTTGGTTTTTGGAATATCCACCCATCGCTTTTACCTCGTTTTCGCGGCCCATCACCAATCGCATATCCACTAATTCTTGGTGAAAAAGAAACTGGAGTTACCATCATTAAAATGGATGAAAAAATCGATCATGGACCAATTATCGCTCAAAAAAGTTTAACAATAAAAAATGATGATTGTAGGACTGATTTAGAAAGAAAATTAACTGATCTAGCATTTGCGATGTTTAAAAAAATAGTTTTAACTAATTTCAACCAATTAAAACTAGCGCCTCAAGCCGACAATCTTGCCACTTACACTCGCCTGCTTAAAAAAGATGATGGTTTTATCCCTTTTGCTATTTTAAAAAAAGTTTTCAATAATCAATCAATAAATTTTGAAGAATTACCAATAATAGTTCAAGAATATTTAAACAAATATCCAAAAGAAAAAGAAAAATTTATTAAAAATTTTTTTCAACAAGAAAAAATGTTTCATGCTTCATGTTTCATGTTTCATCTTTTTCGCGGCCTTTCTCCTTGGCCTGGTCTTTGGACAATTTTGCCCAATGGCAAAAGATTGAAAATTTGTGATTTAAAATTAGAAGAAAACAAAAAATCTAACGCTATACGTTCTACGTTCTACGTTACGCGTTACACGTTACACGTTACTCAGATTCAGCTTGAAGGCAAAAAACCAGTTGATTTTCAAACCTTCAATCGGGCGTATAAAGTTTTTTAGACCTTAAAAATTGTTCCAATTAGATAACCGATTGCTGCTGAGGTCATCCCAATAATAGCAATCTCTAATCCATTTTTAATTAGTTCCCGACCTAATGTTTGTTTTGCTTTGATAAAACCGAGAATAAACAGAGAAAAAAAAGAAATTATTAAAGAAACAATTACTCCCTTTTTAACAGAAAAGATGAAAAAAGGAAAAACCGGGACTAATGAACCAAAAAAAGAAGAAAAACCAACAGTTAGGGCTTTTGGTAAAGCCTCTTTTCGATCAACCGCCTCAAGCTTTAACTCCTGCTCCATCATCACTTTAAGCCAATTTTCTTTATTGCTAGTGATTTTTTCAACAATATCATTTAAAACCCTTCCTTTAAAGCCATAGTTTTCATACATGGCTTTTAGCTCCTCTTTTTCTCCTTGAGGATAATTTTCAATCTCCCATTTTTCCCGTTCTAATTCTGATTGATAGTAATCAGCTTCCGCCAAAGTTGAAGTATAAGCAACTGCCCCCATCGCTACTGATTCAGCAAAAGTCGCTGCCAAACCGGCGACAATGACAATCCTTGAAGAGACTGTCGCTGCTGCCATTCCTAAAACAATTCCCAAAACATTCACCAAACCATCCTGAAAACCTAAAATCACTTCAGGTAAATTAAAACTTTTCAAATGAGCTTCATGATGGTGGATCGCTTGATGAATCTCTTTTTTTTGATGAGAAGCATAAAGCTCAGATAAATTTTTTTTAAAAAATGCCTTTCTGGCTTTTTCAACTCGAGACATGATAAAAATTTAAAATTTAAAATTCAAAATTCAAAATTTTTCAAAATTTTTTAATTTTAACCTTCAAACTTTTTCATTTTTAAATCTTCTCACTTTCCAACTTTATTACTGATTTCAACCAGTTAAACTAATTCAACTAATTAAACTCGCTAACTCAAAACCTATTAACTGATTATCATTTATAATACTCTTTTACCTGAAACAAAACATAAAGTGATAAACCTGTTCCAACAATAAATCCTACTAAATCAAAACTGATTAAACTAGAAACTCCGCTAACAAGCGCTCCGTAATAAAGATATCGCCAGCCTTTTTCTTCTTTTTTAAAAAGAGGAGAAACAGCTAAGGCCATAAAAAAAACCTCAACGGCAACCAATAAAATATGCAACCAATAATTAAAACCAAAAAAAACTCTTCCATAAAACGGATTAAAAGATAAAAAATAAGCTCCAAAACCAAAAGCTCCCAAAATAGTTGGCGCTAAAACAACCAAACCAAAAATTGTTAAATAAGGGGCAAACTTAACAATCAACTCTTTCCAATCATCAGGGATACTTGGTGCTTTATCAACTAAATATTTTTCCAAAACTTCCTCAAGCTGGTTAAGATTTTGAGAAAAATCTGATTTTGTCATATTTTTTATCAAATTAATAATTAAGACTTATTATATAAAAAACTTAAATAAACATTCTCCATCAGCATCGCTACTGTCATTGGACCAACTCCTCCAGGAACTGGAGTGATCGCTGACACTTTATCTTTGACATCTTCAAAATCAACATCACCAAAAAGCTTTCCTTCAATCCGATTAATACCAACATCAACCACGACCGCCCCTTTTTTTACTCCTTCTTTTTTAAGCCAGTTGGCACAACCAATAGCCACTACCAAAATATCAGCCGTTTTTGTTATCTGAAAAATATCTTTTGTTTTTGAATGAGTTAAGGTCACTGTCGCATCATTTTGGGTTAATAAAACAGCAAGCGGTTTTCCCACTAAATTGCTTCGTCCACAGATGACTGTTTTTTTTCCTTTTAAATCAATCTGATATTCTTTTAAAAGCCTAATAATTCCTTTTGGTGTGCTTGGCAAAATCATTTCATGATGATATCTTTTTTCAAGAAAAAACCGGCCAATATTTAAAGGATGAAGACAATCAACATCTTTTTTAGGATTAATAAAATTGATGATCTTTTTTTCCAGATGAGAAAGTTTTTTTGGTAAAGGCAATTGAACTAAAATCCCATGAATTTTTTTATCATTGTTTAACCGATTAAGAGTTTTAAACAACTCCTCTTCCAAAACCTCTTCAGAAAAAATAACTTTTTCTAAATAAAAACCAATTTCCTGACAAAATCTAATTTTTAAATCAACATAAAGTCTTGAGGCTGGATTATCACCAATCAAAACTACTGCCAGACCAGGTCTTTCTTCTAATCGAGCGACTTTTTCTTTTAACTCAAATTTAATTTTCTCTGCCAATTTTTTTCCGTCTAAAATTAACATATCTTCATTATATCTTATTATTAATAATCATCTCTCTTATAAAATCAAAAAACCTCTCCATGACAAAAAGATTGTGATAAGTAGCTAAAGTATAAGCTAAAAGCTCTTTTTGTTTGAACAAATGATGAAGATATGATTTAGTAAAATTTTGACAGACATAACACGAACAATCTTCATCAACAGCTGATAAATCACTTTTATATTTACCCTTCAAAATATCAATCTCCTCCCAAAAAGTTTTTAATTTTGAATTTTGAATTTTTAATTGATAGATAATTCCCATTCTTGCGAGCCTTGTCGGCTCAACACAGTCAAAAGTATCAATCCCGTATTTCACTAAATCTAAAATATCATCAAACTGGCCCACACCAAGCAAATGAACTGGCCGATCTTTTGGTAAAAAAGGAGCCACCCAACCTACTTGATCTCTCATTTCTTTTTTTGATTCGCCAACTGAAACACCACCAATTGCCACCCCATCAACTGGTTGAGAAACAACAAACTCAGCTGATTTTTTTCTTAAATCTTCAAATACCCCGCCTTGAATCACTCCGTAAAGATACTGATTATTAGTGAATTTTAAATTTTCAATTTTTGATTTTAAGTTGTAATTTTTCATTTTAAATTTTGAATTTTGAATTTGCTTTATGCATCTTTCCAACCACCGATGAGTCCTTTCAGTTGCTTTTTTAGCATATTGATAATTAACACCATAAGGAATACATTCATCAAAAGCCATATTAATATCAGCACCAATTTGTCTTTGATACTCAATTGATTTTTCTGGAGTAAACTCAATCAAAGAACCATCAAATGTTGATCGAAATTTCACTCCATCTTCTTCTATTTTCACTAAAATCGGCTCTTCTTCACCGCGAACATCAGCTTTTTTTGTATTATTTTTTAAAGGTGAGACAACAAATTTTTTGCGCTTTAGGGGTGTAGGGGTCCCTATGGCGTCAAAAAATTTTGTTGTCGAAGCTTTTCTATTTTGAGCCAAAGAAAAAATCTGAAAACCACCAGAATCACTCATCAACGGCATATTTAAATTGGCATACTGATGAATTCCCCCGGTCTTCTCAATTACCTCTGTTCCCGGATAAGTCACCAAATGATAAGTATTAACAAAAGCCACTTGGGTGCCAATATCTTTCAGCAAAGATGGAAAAATTGATTTGATCGTCCCTTTTGTTCCAACAGCAACAAAAGATGGTGTCTTAATCACTCCATGATCTGTCCTTATCTCTCCTAGTCTTGCCCTTGATTTTTTTGACTGATATAAAACTTTAAAAAATTGTCTCATTTTATCTTATCCCAACAAGCCACCCGCAACCGCGTAGGTTGCGGAAAAACTAGCTTATTCTTTACCATTAACAATCGGTAAAAGAGATTTTCCTGTAAAATCACGCATGGTATTAATAATTAATCTTTTTAAGATCTCAAAAAATGAGATATTGTACAAATCAAGAATATTGGCAATAGCACAATCAGTCTCTTTTGGACCAAAAGCTGGATTAGTATTAGCATCAAGAAAAAAATATCTTCCGGATTGATCAATCCGAATATCAAATTTGCCATAATCAGCCATTCGACAAATTTCAAAAGCACGTTTAACATATTCTTGAAGAACTGTATCTTTGTAGGGACGATAAAAAAAACTGTCTTCTTTATCCATCCATTGATCTTCAAATGTCATATAAATATATTTTTTTTTCTTTTGAAAGACCTTTTCAGCTAAATATACTTTTTTATTTTTTCCTTCAAGAAGAATCGCTGTTATCTCTTTCCCAACTATAAATTCTTCAACTAAAACTGGTTGATCATAAGTACGGATAAGGTATTTTAATCTTTTTCGCAAATCAGATTCATTTTCTACCACAGCATTATCAGTAATCTCAACTGCTCCATGAATTTCATTAAGTTTCATAATTAAAGGAAAGCGCATATTTGATTCTAAAGGATCGTTTGGTTCATTAAATAATTGATAATGAGGAACTGGTATTCCGTTTTGTTCTAGCATTTTTTTGACCAAAAATTTGTTATAAACTAATGTTTCACCAAACATCCCTGCTCCAGTATAAGGAATTTCTAACAACTCTAAAAGCGCTGGAATTGTTCCTGAAAGATATTCTTTTCCTCGTACCGATCCAATAAGATTAAAAACCATATCAGGTTTTTTTCTTTTTAATCTTATTGCTAAAGAATCATTGCCAGGAAACAACTCTGTTTTTATTCCTAATTTTTCGATATAAGAAGCAACAATTTTTGCATCTCTAAAAGCATCTTTTTCAGTTAAATACTGCATTTCGGTAGGAAAATATTCTCTTTTAACATCACTGTAGATAATCCCAATTTTTTTTGGTAATAAACCATTAATAAAACCGTTTTTTTTATGATTGTTTAATCTTTTTTTAGTAGAGGAAGGAGGTTTTTCCTCACCATTGATTTTTTTTTGTTTTTTCATTGAAAAAATAAAATTTATATTAAAAATAATATTAAATAAAAATATTTTGTCAAGAAGTTTATTATAAAACTAGCATCGCATCGCCAAATGAATAAAAACGAAAATTATTTTTAATTGCAATATTATACAACTCAACCAATCTTTTTTTTGCCTTTTTGTATTGTAAAAAAGCCTCAACTAGCATCATCAATGATGATTTTGGCAGATGAAAATTAGTTATTAAAATGTCAACCATTTTAAAATCATAAGGCGGAAAAATAAAAAGGTCAGTTTTATCAAAAATTTTTAATTTTGAATTTTTAATTTTTAA
>JBBILA010000024.1:0-13532 GCA_037445105.1 Candidatus Microgenomates bacterium | reverse complement strand
CAAATAAAAAATTATTACTGATAAAATTGAAAAAATTGCACTGGGTATTCTTAAAGCAAATGTATTGATACCAAAAATTTTAAAAGACAAAAGAATAATATAAAAATACAAGGTTGAATGACCAGTAGCTAAAGGAGAATAAGGAATATAAGATTTTTTATCAAGAGATAAAGCTAATTTTGCAAACTCTACCTCATCAAAAGCTAGATAGAGAGGGATTTTTAAGTATTGATAAAAAACGACGGCAAAACTTATTAAAAAAATTAAAATAATCTGCCAGTTAATTTTTTTAACCATTGTATTTTTTTGTTAAGTCAAAATATTTTATTTTTAAGATATCTTTTAAAGTTTCAAGGGTATCTTTAATAAAATTGACATTTTTTGTTTCGACATGACGCCATAAAACTGGAACTTCTTTGATTTTAAAACCGTATTTTGAGGCTAAAAATAAAAATTCAAGATCAAAGCCGGCGGTCACTGATGAGCCTTTAGTTTTTCTTTTTTGATGAAAGACTTTTAATGATTTGATTATTTTTAAAGCAGCTTTTTTTTCAAAAAGTTTAAAACCGCACTGAGTATCTTTAATATTTTTAAGACCTATTAAAAAATTTCTAATAATAATAAATCCTTTTGCCATAATTTTTCTTATTAAAGGTGCTCCTTGACGAAGATCATTTCTTGAGCCAATAATAATTTGATATTTTTCTGTTTCTTTAATCAACTTTTCTGCTTCTTCAATAGGGGTTGCTAAGTCCATATCTGAAAACATCACATAATCACCTTGAGATTTTTTTATTCCAGAGATAATCGCATAACCTTTTCCTTGATGGGGATTTTCTAAAAGTTTAAATTTAGGAAAAATAGGAAGATATTTTTCTTTAATAATTTTTTTAGTTTTATCGTTGGAGCCATCATCCGAGATAATCACTTCAAGAAAACGATCGTCTTTTAAAGTAAAATTACCTATTTTATCAAGAACTCCTTTTTGGATATTAGCTTCCTCATTATAACAAGGAATAATCAAACTAATTTTCATGGATTAATTTATAAATTTTTAAATCTTCAATTTTCCATATTTTATCAATTTTTGCTTTACCAAACATTGAGATATTCCAGGAAGGAGAATTAATTACCTGACAGGGGTCTTTACTGCATAAAACAAACATTTGATTAGTGATTTCAATTTTTTCTCTTGAGGCTGGTCTTAAATTTTTTAGCTCTAAAAAATAAAGATATGGTTCTTCGCCGAAATCAACCGGCCACGTAGCAAAATTAAATTTTTTATTTTCAATTTTTTTCTCTAAAAAATCAGCAACTTTTTTAGCTTTTTTAATTTGATTTGATCCATGATATCTAAAATAAGGATATTTTTGCCAGTTTAAAAATAAAAAACCAGCAACGAAGACAAAAACCAAAATTTTTCCAAAAAAATTTTCTAAATTAAAACTTAAAAAATAAGCAATTAAAACATAGTACAAAGGATAAAGAATCATAAAATAATGAGGATGTTTTGGTCCGCTATAAAGAGTCATAAATAAAATTGTTAGATTAAAAATAAAAAGAAAAAATTTGATAGGAGAATTTTTTTTAAAAACAAAAAATAAAGAGAGAAAAAAAAGAAAGATTAGAAAATAAACAAAAAATTTATTTAGAAATATATTGAAAGAGTAATAATTTAAAAAATAAAAACTGTCAAAAAAGTTATTAATCTTTGAAGAAAAACTATTCCCCGAATTTTTTAAAAGATTTAAAAAATTTTTGCTGTTTAAAAAATTATGGCGAAGATCAAAGATTAAAAGAGGGGAGGTAAAAAATAAAAAGTTAAATATTAAAATTGAGTAATTAATAAGAATTTTTTTTATATTTTTAAAATTCTTTATTAGGAAATAAAAATAAAAAATACCTATTGTAAATAACAAAAATAAAGCCAGATAATGAAGCTGAATAGAAAAAGATAAAAAAGCTCCTGTTAAAGCATAAAAATACCACCGATTAGTTTTTAGGCTTTCAATAAAAAAATAAATAGTTAAAAGAGTAAATAAAGGCAAGAGATTGGGATTCCAAGAAAATCTAGCAGATTCAATCATTACTGATGAAACGGCAATAAAAAAACTGGAAAGAAGAGCAGTTTTTTTATTGATTAATTTTTTAATAATAAAATAATTAACTAAGATATAAATTAAAGAAAATAAAGCCACTCCAAAAGCTGGGCCAATAGGATTAAATCTAAAAATCAAAAGCCAAGGGGCAATAAAATAATAATAAAATGGCCCAAGATAAACTTGACCAATCGATGTTGGTGGACCAATAGCTGGTAAATGTTCTAAAGTAATAATCCTTTTTAGAATAATTGCATCTCTTCCTTGATCATTTAAAAAGGTAACAAACTCTTCAAATCGATAAAATCTTAAAAAACCACCAATCAATAAAATAATTATCATGAAAAAATTTTTTGTTATAATTTTTTTGATGCGATCCATATACTCATATATTATTTTAGCATTAATCAGTTTTCTTTCGAGTTTGTTTATTTTTTTTCATGCTGGATCAGAGAGAATCTATAAAAACTATGATGGGCCTTTATATGTGATTGTTGCCAAGACTTTTTATGATCAAGAAAAGATAAGAAAAGTCCCAACAGAGATTGGTTTGGGAGAAAAGTATTTTGCTGCCCATTTTCCTCTTTATCCTTTTTTAATTAGATTGATCAAAGAAACAAATATTTTTTCTTCAATGTCTTATTTAAAGTCGATGGTTTTAGCTAATTGGATATCAACAGTTTTTTTAGTTTGGTTTTTTTATTTTTTATTAAAAAATTTTGGTTTAACAAAAAAACCTTTTTTATTGTCAATAATTTTTTTATTTCTACCAAGATTTTTTGTTGTCAGATCAGTTGGAGCGCCAGAGAGTCTTTTTATTTTCCTTATTCTTTTATCTCTTTTCTTTTTTGAAAAAGAAAGATATTTTTTAGCTGGTTTTTTTGGCAGCTTGGCGACTTTGACTAAAAGTCCGGGGATTTTGCTTTTTTTTGCTTATGATTTAGTTTTTTTTGAGAAAATAATTAAAGAAAAAAAATTTTCTTTTTCCTGGTTTTTTATTAGTTTAATACCTTTATCACTTTTGGGGTTATTTTATTTTTATTTTTTAAAATATAATGATTTTTTTGCCTATTTTCACTCAGGGGATAACCTTCATTTAGTCTTTCCATTTTCTGTTTTTGACTATACAAAAAACTGGGTAGGAACAGGTTGGCTTGAAGATGTAATTTTTTATTTTTTTCTTTATGGTTTAACAGTTTTTTATCTGATAAAATCAAAAAGACGAAGCTTTTTTTATTTTAGTCTAGTTTTTTTTATAGCGACTTTATTTGTTCAGCATCGAGATATCGCCAGATATTCTTTACCGTTATGGCCAATGGCTTTAATTGTTTTTGAAAAATTTTTTACTTCAAAAAAATTTTTGATGGTTTTTTTTATTTTATTGTTGGCAATCTATTTTTATGCTTTAAATTTTATCAAAGCTAATTTGATGTTGATTGCTGATTTTAGTTCATTTTTGTGAGCTTAGATTTTTTGGCACTGGGGACAAAAAAAACTGCTTCTGCCATTTTGTTTGATTCTTTTAATAAGAGTTTGACAATTAAAGCAGGGTTTTCCTTCCCGTTGATAGACAAGAAAATTTCTTTGATGTTTGCCTTTTGAGCCATCAGGCAAAATAAAAGCTTCATCAGCGCCGGATGATCCTTGATCTTTGATTCCTTTTTTTATCTCTTTGATGATTGCTTGATATAAATTTTTGATTTCTTCATTTTTTAGAGAATTAGCCTGTTTTAAAGGGTGAATTTTTGCTGAAAACAAAGAGTCATTGACATAGATATTGCCGATACCAGTGATTTTATCTTGATCCATTAAGACAATTTTGACAGATTTTTTTGTTGATTGAAGAACTTTGGTTAAATATTCAAGAGAAAATTTTTTTGATAAAACATCAATTCCTTTTGGAATAAGAGGTTTATTTGAAACTTTAATCCAGCCAAACTTTCTCAAGTCATTAAAAAATAATCCGCTTTTGTCTTGAAAACTAATTATTACCCTGGTTGTATTAGCCGGCATCTTATTTCCGTTAGTAAAAGGAATTTTATTTTTAAAAACAGCTTGATTGATATTTTTTGCATAAAGAATCTGTCCTGTAAGTTTAAAATGAATATTTAAATACTTATTATTTGAAAGTTTAATTACCAAAACTTTACCATATCTTTCAATGTCAATAATTTTTTTATTTAAAACTTCTTTTTTGTTGCCTAAAAAGTTTTTTAGTGATAGAACCTGAATATCAGAGATTACTTTGCCAATGATTTTTGGTTTAAGATTTCTTTTTATCGTTTCAACCTCAGGAAGCTCTGGCATTTTTAAAATAACTAGGTTAATTTAGATTTAATAAAATTTATTATTTCTTTTTTAAATCTTTCTTGAGAAAATTTTTCAGCCGTTTTTCTTGCTTGTTTTCTCATTTTTAAATATTTATCATCTGTTAATTTATTTAATTTGTTGATTTTTTCAATAAGCGAGTTTTCAGTTAATTTGTCAAATAAAAAGCCATTAATATCTTCTTTAAGATACTCGATCACTCCTCCTGACTTATAAGCGATGATTGGTAATCCATATCCCATCGCTTCAACAACCGCTATCCCAAATTCTTCATCTTTAGCAGCAAAAAGAAAAGCTTGAGCATTAGTGAAAATTTTTTTGAAATCAGCATCTGATAGATTGCCTAAAAATTCAACGGTTTTACCAGCTATTGATTTAAGATATTTTTCGTCACGACCAGTGCCAATAATTTTCAAAGAAAACCCCATTTGATTAGCAGCTTTTATTAAAACGTCAATATGCTTAGCTTTAGCAAAGCGAGAAACAGTGATAAAATAAGAGTTTTTATTCTTTATTGAAATGTTAATTTTTTTTGGGATATCAACTGGAGGATAAATAACCGTTGATTTTCTTCGATAGAATTTTTCAATTCGTCTTTTTGTCTCTTGACTGTTGGCAATAATAAAATCAGGTCTTTGAGCTGATTGGAAATCCCAAAGTCTTAAAAAATGATTAACAAGATAAGCATAAATTCTAACCGGAAGATATTTCTGCCACTCAATTGCCGTTTCGTATCCGTAAAGATATCTTGGTGGATGATGAATGTAGCTTATATGAATGGTTGGTTTTTTTGTAATAATTCCTTTTGACATCCAACTTCCTGAAGAGGAGATAACAAGATCGTATTTTGAAAAATCAAAACTTTCCCAAATAAAAGGAGTCAAAAAACGAAAAGGTGAATAAAAATTTCTTATTATTGGTATCTTTCCAAACCAAGATTGATAGATTTTCCAATTTTTAAAAAGATTTTTATGAGATCCTAAATTTTTATTATTATAGACAGTAGTGTAAATATCAGCCTGAGGAAAAATTTTTTTTAAAACAACTAAAACCCTTTCAGCGCCACCAAACTCATTTAATTGATCATGAACTAAAGCAACTTTCATATTTGGTATTATAATTTAATCATGAAGATATTTCACTCTTTTGTGTTAGGAGTTGTTGAAGGATTAACGGAGTTTTTGCCTATTTCATCAACCGCTCATCTTTTAATTGTTAATAAAATTTTAAAAATTCCTCAAACTGATTTTCAGACTTTTTTTGATATTGTTATTCAATCAGGAGCAATTTTCTCAATAATCTTCATCTATTTTTTTTATTTACTAAAAAATAGATATCTTTGGAAAAATCTTTTTATTTCTTTTTTGCCAACAGCATTAATCGGTTTTCTTTTGGCAAAAATTATCAAAAAAGTTTTTTTTAATTCATTTTTATTAATAAAAACAAGCCTTTTTTTTATTGGTTTAATTTTTATTATTTTTGAGATTTTAATTCAAAGAAAAAAAATCATTTTAAAAAATCAATTAAAAAAAATGAGTTTTTTCCAGGCTTTTTTAATAGGATTAGCTCAGTCTTTAGCAGTTATTCCTGGGGTTTCTCGAGCAGGAATTGTTATTTTAACAATGATGATTTTAGGTTTTAAAAGAAAAGAGTCAGCTTTATATTCTTTTTTTCTTGCTTTGCCGACGATTTTTGCTGCCTCTTTTTTTGAATTGATTAAATTTGATTTTTCAACAATTAATTATTCTTATTTTTTATATTTTTTGGTTGGTTTTTTTACTTCTTTTATCACCGCTTATTTTTCAGCAAGATGGCTGATAAATTTTTTACAAAAAAGAAGTTTGATTTTTTTTGGAGTTTATAGAATTTTCCTTGTTATAATAATGATAATTTTTGGTTTTTAAGTTTTGCGTCCATAGTTTAATGGAGAAAATACAGGTTTCCGGAACCTGTGATGACAGTTCGACTCTGTCTGGACGCACTTTTAATCTGGGCTTATAGGTAAGTGGTATACCGGGTCATTCGCATTGACCAGTCGCCGGTTCGATTCCGGCTAAGTCCACAAAGTGTTATAATATATTTTAGATTTTTGCGTCTGTAGCTCAGCGGTAGAGCACCACTCTTATAAAGTGGGAGTCGATGGTTCGAATCCATCCGGACGCACCCTTATTTTTTTATCTCGTACCAATGATCTTTTCTTTGAGGGGGGTTTAAATCCCAATTAATCCAAGACTCATTTCGATTTTCATAATCGCCAATTTTACCTATAGCAATAAGAACAAAAGGGATGTGATTGGGATTAACTAAAGACTTGGCTTTTTCAGTGTCAAATCCTCCTATTTGATGACTATAATATCCCAAGATTTGAGCTTGATAAACAATGGTTGATACTGCTTGGCCTAAATCATACTCGGCTTTATCATTTTCTCCCATTTGGTCTTTTTTGATATAGCAAGCTAAAATCAAAAGAGGAACCCTTTTTGCCCATTCATTGCCGGATGAAAGAAGCGATGCCAGTTTGTTAAAAAAATCACTCTTTTGATAGGCAATATAAAAAAACCAAGGCTGGCGATTGTAGGAAGATGGGGTCCAGCGAGCGGCTTCAAGAATAATTTTTAAATCTTCTTCCTTGACTTTTTCATCAGAAAACACTCTTGGACTAAATCTTTTTTTAAAAACATCAGCAATCGGAAGTGAGGTTTTATTTTCTTTGAGTTTGATTAAATCTTGTGTTTTCATAGATTTTAATTTACACTAAATTAGTAATAGTTAAAATTTTACAAGAAACAAATTATGAAAACAATAGATTTTGCTCTTTATGATCAAAATAATATTCTTCATCGTTTATCAAATTATCAAGGTAAATGGGTATTATTGTATTTTTATCCAAAAGATAATACTCCTGGCTGTACTATTGAAGCTTGTGAGTTTAGAGATAATTTAAATCATCTAAAAGATTTAGGTGTTGTTGTTTTTGGTATTTCTGCTGATACAGTTGAGTCACATAAAAAATTTTCTCAAAAACATAATTTAAACTTTTCTTTATTATCAGATCCTGAAAAAAAAATTATTAAAAGTTATCACGCTTGGGGAAAGAAAAAATTTTTGGGAAAAGAGTTTGAAGGTATTTTAAGAATTTCTTATTTAATTAATCCAAAAGGTGAAATTGTTAAAAAATATGAAAAAGTTAATCCCAAAACGCACGCCAAAGAAATCATTGACGACATCAAAAAATTCAAAGGAGAAAATTAATTTTAACGATCACACTCCTTGTCCGCTTTGTCAAAAACCAATCAGTGTTTTTCCGGGCAGCCGGGATGCTATTTGTCAAAATTGTGGCTATAAAGAACCTTGTTGCGATTAATTGGTATTAATTCCAAGAATTTCTGAAAGTCTTTGTTTATCAAAACCAATAATGTATTCTTCTTCGTCATTATCATAAACAATTTCAGTCACCGGCACTCCCATCTGACCAGTTTTTCTTACCATCTCCTCAGCCGCTTTTGGATCTAAGTCAACCAAGATATGACGGAACTTAATTTTGTTTTCTTCAAGCCAAGAGGCTTCCATTTTGCAATATGGGCAGGTCATAGTCGCGTAAAGTTTTATCTCTTTGACTTTTAAAGGTCCAACCCCGGCAATTTCATTGACTAATTTTTTCAAAATTTTATCTGCTTGATGAGCAATTTCATGGACAGTGGGATTTTCAGTGATTTTTCCTAAAAGCGATGGATCAGAAATACCAACAATTGTTTCTTTATCTTTTTTTAAGACTAAAAGAGAACAAGGTAAAAACCCAAAAAGATTTTCATCGGTGCTGATAAGATTGTTTAACCAATTTTCTTGACAGATGTGAAAAAGTTGACCGCGATTATTAGGTAGTGAAGTTGTCCCTAAAAGTTTTAAGCCGTTTTTGGCAATTTCTTTTTTAACTTTTTTGATAACTTCCTCATATGAATGAGGACTTTTTCGAAAATAAGCTAATTTCATAGTTTTTTAATAAAAATTAATAACTGTTTGGCGATTTTGCCAGCCTGCTTTTTAGTTAGTTGATAATAAATTTCTCGCCCTTTTTTTTCAGTTTTGACTAATTTTATTGCTCTTAATTTTTCTAGATGTTGAGAAACCGCTGATTGAGATAAATTACAAGTTTTAATTAATTGACTGACATTTTTTGGTTTATTAATAAGACAACTTAAAATCTTTAAACGAGTTAAGTTGCCAAAAATGCTAGCCAATTGTTCCATGAAAATATATTAGCAATTACTAATATATTTGTCAAGAATTAAATAGTTTTAAACTTGAAAAAAAGTAGTTATTTTTATATTTTAGAGCCTCTTATAAATCTTTTGCACCCCCGACGTGAAAATATTGAGATTTTATAATAAATTTTGATAAAATAAAATATAAAGTTAAGCGGGCGTAGTTTACCGGCAAAACGCCCCGCCGATGGCGGGGAGACAGAGGGTTTATTATGTTTACGGTTTATGTTTTAAGATCAATTAAAACTAATAAATACTATATTGGTTGTACGAATAATGTTGTTAGAAGATTAGAAGAACATAATAACAACAAAACACGTTCTTTAAAAAACAAAGGGCCGTTTGAATTAATATATACAGAAAATTATAATAGTTTATCTGAGGCAAGAAAAAGAGAATTAAAGATAAAATCCTATAAAAGTGGAAATGCTTTTAAAAAGTTAATTAAGCGGGCGTAGTTTACCGGCAAAACGTCTCCTTGCCAAGGAGAAGACAGAGGGTTCAATTCCCTTCGCCCGCTCATTTTTTTTATTTTAAATATCTTCCAATAAAAACCATTAACCACAAAAATACAAAGAGCATATAGATAATTTCAAAAATACCATTAAAACCAGAGGTAATAAAAAAAAGAATAATTGAGGCTAACTGAACAACAATCAAATTGTTGGTTAAAAATTTAAAATCTTCATTTTTTGTTAAACGAGCAAAAAGTATCTCTGACAAAGTACCAAAGAAAAAGACAATATAAACAAGAAATAAATGGATGTCATGGTTTTGATGAGTAGGAAAAAAACCAAGCAGTCCAAAAGCGAAAACAGCGACAATCCAAGATATTGATGTTAAAGAAAAAAATTTTAAATGAAAATATTTATAGACATAATAGAAAAAACTTAGATCCATAAAGGCTTTGATAAAAAAGAGGAGATTAAAAAAAGATAGTTGTGAAGGATTAAGATAATAACTCATTTCTGATATGGTTAAAACAGAAAGATTAAAATTGGGGATTTTATTTGTCAGATAAAAAGTTGATCCTAAGAAAAAAATAATTGAAAGAATAGCGTTATATTTAAATAAATTAATTTTGTCTTGTCTTTTTTCCATGAATTTTATTAATAAAAGAAATAATTTTTTCAAAAGCTTCTATATCAGATTGATAAGTAAGAGTTTTTTTTACTTCCCAGGCAGTGACAAATTTGGCATCACTCATTTCCCAATCATGATTTTTTGGATCACCAGAAAGATACTCCATAAGAAAATAATAAACTGTTTTTTTAATTAATTTTCCTTGCCATTGATATTGATAATTAGTTATAACTGGAGTGCTACTAACAATTTTAGCTTTAACACCTCCCTCTTCTTCAACTTCTCTTAAAGCAGCCTCAATCATTGATTCATTAACTTTTTTGTCGCCAACTAATCCTTTTGGAAAAACCCAGCCTTTATGTTGAGAGTGTTGACAGATAAGCCAAAGAAATTTGTTTTTATCTTTTTTATAAACAATTCCTCCAGCCGAAATTTGATGAATGACTTTCATAGATCTAAATTTATTTTATCAGCCGCAGTGACTATCTCAAAAGTTAGTGGTAAAGTTTTTAAATTTTTTATTTCTTCAATGGTAAACCAACGATATTCTGAGGCCTCTTCGTTTAAAATAATTTCTTGGTGGTTATTTTTTAATCGGCAGGCAAAAACATAAAAAATAAACTGATAATCATTTCTAAAGTGAGTAAAAATTTTTGGCAAAAGTTGGTATTTTTCAAGATCAACATGTAATTCTTCGTAGACTTCTCTTTTTAAAGCTTCTATGCTGTTTTCATTTTTTTCGATCTCTCCTCCAGGTAAATTCCAGACAAAAGGTAAAAAATCTTTATCTTCAGGATCAATCTGAGTTCTTTTTGTTAAAAGATATTTGCCATCTTTTTTAATTGCCGCAATAACAACAGAGATAATTTTCATGCGGAGGGTAGAGGATTCGAACCTCTGTAGGGGACAAGCCCCTCGAGTTTTCGAAACTCGTGCAATTGGCCACTATGCGAACCCTCCTTTATTTATATTTTACTAAATTAAAGCTTTTTAAGTATATCGATCAGCTACTTTTGAGGCACCGTATGAATGAGGTTTAATTTTTACTTGATACCCACTGCTTCTGATCATTCCTACCACCTCGTTAATTAAGTCTCTTGTTTGTCCGTTGTGACCAATATCAACATGGATTTGGATATTATATTTGGAGATGCCATTGGTTTTAAAAAAATTAACAAAATCCTCAGATATTTGTAAAGACATAATTGCTTCTTGATAAATCCTTTCTTTTAAAGAGATTTTTTTATCCTGAATTGTTCTTTTCCAAAAATATATTCCTCCAAAGCCAACTCGATGAATAATCAAAGCAGAGACAAAATCGTATTTATTTTTTTCTATTTTTTGCGAATCAGTACCAACAATTATTTCATAGCGAGCGTTTTTGTTTTTTTCCATAAAAGAAGAAATGATTTTTTTCATTTGTTCAAGAGTGAGTTTTCCATAAGTTGGACTATTATACATAGATTGGTGAGTCCGGAGAGACTCGAACTCTCAACCAATGCCTTAAGAGGGCACTGCTCTACCAGTTGAGCTACGGACCCATTGATTTAATTATTTTTTCAAGAGCTTTTTTATTTTTTAATCTCTTTAAATATCTTTCTCTTTTTATTGCTTCACTTCTTGTTAAAAATTCTTCTTTATATATCAATCTCCATGGTCTTTTTAATTTAGTATAACCAGTTTTCCCAAAATTATGTTCTCGTAATCTATTCTCTAAATTACTCGTATACCCAATATAATAAGATTTATCTAATTGACTCTGCAAAATATAAACAAAATACATTGTTAGACAACCTAGAACTCGGAACCAATCCCGATTAAAATCGGGGCTGCTCTGCCAGTTGAGCTACGGGCCCAATTATCAATACTCTTAAATTTTATAATAACTCACTTCCTATCAGCTTAAAAGCCCGCTCAAGACGAAGTCTCTGAGCGGGTCTGCCAGTTGAGCTATGAACCCAAATCTTTTTCGTCAATTAAAATCGTTTTTTAATTATAACAAAAATCTTTATAATTAAGATATGTATTTTTTTATCGGTTTAGGTAATCCGGAAGAAAAATATCAAAACAATCGTCATAATGTCGGTCAGATGTTTTTGGATTATTTAGTTAAAAAATTGGCTTGTTGGCAAGCTAAAAAGTTAAAAGATGAAAAATATTACCATATAATAACTATTCAATCATCAACCAACCAATCACTTATTTTTGTTAAACCAAAAACTTATATGAATCAATCTGGCCTAGCGGTAAAAAACCTTCTTTATCGCTTTAAAACCTTAAAACCTTCAAACCTTGTTATTATTCACGATGATCTTGACATCCCCTTAGGAAAGTTTAAAATTCAAAAAGCTGTAGGGCCAAAATTGCATAATGGTTTAGAATCAATTGAAAAAATTACCGGAACAAAAGATTTTTGGCGAATTAGAATTGGTGTAGACAATCGACCACCGGAGAATCGTCTTCCCGGTGAAACCTATGTCCTTCAGGATTTTCTTGTTGAAGAAAAAAAACTCCTTGAAAATAAAATTTTTCCAGAAATTTTTCATCAACTGCAAACAAGAAAATTCATCTAATTATTCTTGACAAACCTCATAATGTACATTATTATGTACATATATGATTACTCAAAATATTATCCCAGTAACAAAATTTAGAAAAAATATTTTTAAAATTATTAAAGAAGTCCAGTTGTCTGGAAAAATCTATGGTATTACTGAAAAAGGAGAGCTTAAAATTTATCTTATTTCTCCATCAGAATTAGAATCACTCATCGAAACCGCTCAAATAAAACAAGAATTTCCCACTCTTAAAAAAGATATTAACGAGGTTAAAAAAGCGATAAAAACCGGTTCGTATAAAAAATGGCCAACCTTAAACTTATTTTCTGACAAAAAAGCAAAATATGAGTTATCAAATTATTCTCAAACCAAGCGCCAAAAAAGAATTAAAAAAACTTAAAAATAAAGATAAAGAAAGAATTTATCAAGGTTTAAATATTATCAGTAAAAATCCTTATCAAAGCAAAAAACTTCTTGGTGAATATGATGGTTTTTATTCTTTTAGAGTTTGGCCTTACCGAATTATTTTTTTTATTTATGAAAAAGAAAAATCAATCATTATTATAAAAATTGCCCATCGACAAGGAGTCTATAAATGAAAAACCAGGGAACCTTATATCTAGTTTCAACCCCAATCGGCAATCTAAAAGACATCGCTTTGAGGGCTTTGGAAATTTTAAAAAACGTTGATGAAATCATTGCCGAATCAACTGATCAGATAAAAAAACTTCTTAATCATTATCAGATTGAAAAAACAATCATTCATCTAACAGATGAAAACCAACTTTTTCAAATCCCAAAAATTATTGAAAAACTTCTCTCTGGAAAAAATTTAGCGCTAGTCTCTGATGCTGGAACACCTTTAATCTCTGATCCGGGACAATTGTTGGTCAAAGAAGCAATAAAAAGAGGAATAAAAATCTCTCCTCTTCCTGGTCCTTCAGCGATTTTACCGGCATTAATCTCATCCGGTTTGTCAACTTCACCTTTTGTTTTTTTAGGTTTTTTACCAAAAAAGAAAAATGAAATTAAAAAATTACTTCAAGAATTAACCAATCTTAAAATTAATAAAAAATCACCTACTTTTATCGCTTTTGAATCACCTTATCGATTGATTGAAACATTAATTATCTTTAATGAAACATTCAATGATCAGTGCCAAATTGTTATTGCTCGCGAAATGACAAAAATCTATGAAGAAT
>JBBILA010000023.1:0-14622 GCA_037445105.1 Candidatus Microgenomates bacterium | reverse complement strand
TTTTAATATATTAAAAATTAATTTATTAAAAATTGATTAAAAATTTATTATTTAATATTTGTTATTATTAAATGGCTTGCCCGCCATAATGTTTTAAACTTTAGGAAGGTTACCCGCTATAATGGATGAAATCCTAGGAAGACTTAAATTAGCAAATTTTGTATAATAAAAATTTATGAATTGGAACTGGTTATTTTTATCCATAAACTGGTATCTTTATCTTTTTTTTATTGGAATGATTTTTTTTCCTTTAACAAAAAAAATTTTTAATAAATTTTCCTTAGATTTTGGCTATCCTTTCGCTAAAACTTTAGCAATAATTTTTATCTCTTATACGGCTTATGTTTTAGGAATAATAAAAATTTTAAAATTTACTCAAAATAATTTATTTTTAATTATTATTGGTTTTATTTTTATTAATTTATTATTCTTTTCAAGAAATTTTCTCAAAGATTTTAAAAAAAACAAAAACTTAAAATTTATTATTTTTGAAGAATGCTTATTTTTGATATCTTTTCTTTTTTGGGCATTTGTTAGAGCTCACGAACCGTCAATAAGATCTCTCGAAAAATTTATGGATTTTGGTTTTATTAATTCAATTTTAAGAGCTGATTATTTTCCTCCCAAAGATATGTGGTATACACCTTTTTCAATAAATTATTATTATTTTGGCCATTTAACTGGTGCCACTCTTATTAAAATCACAAATATTCTACCATCGATTGGTTATAACTTAATTTTGTCAACAATTTTTTCTTTAGCAGTCAGCCAGGTTTTTTCAATTGTTATTAATATTATTAATCTTTTATCAAAAAAAACCCTTCCTTTTATAAAGCTTATTATTTATGGTTTTATCGGAGCTTTTTTAGTCAATCTTGGCGGAAATCTTCATACAATTTATGTTTTTACTAAAGGATATCCAAATGATAATCCAATTCCTTTTTGGAAAATTCTTTCTTCATACAATCCTCTCTCTTACTGGTATCCAAATGCAACAAGATTTATCCCTTATACAATCCATGAATTTCCTTCTTATTCTTATGTTGTCGCTGATCTTCATGGCCATGTTTTTGATATTCCATTTGTTTTATTAACAATTTCTTTATTATTTTTAGCAATTACTTTCTTTTTTCAAGAAAAAAATCACCGTCAACTTATCGATTTTAAATCTTCAATTTTTGAAATAACTTATAACCAATTATTAATCACAATCTTTTTAGGTTTTCTTACCGCAGTTCATTATATGACCAATGCCTTTGATGGACCAATATACATTTTTTTAACAATAATTATAATTTCAATTATTTTTAAAATTTCTTACCAATCTTTGATTTTAATTATTAGTTTAATTTTTTCTTTTTTAATCTTTTCTTTTCCTTTTTCTTCTCATTTTTCTCCTTTTGTTTCCGGAATAGGAGTTAATTGTAGTCCTCAATTTTTAACTAATATTGAAAAAATTGGTCCTTTTATCTTTGAAAAAGGCAATTGTCAAAAATCACCTTTTTGGATGCTTTTTGTTTTATGGGGTTTCTTTTGGATAAATTTTATTTTATTTCTTTTTATTTTTCTTAAAAAAAGATCAAATAAACTAAAAACGATTATTCAAAATAGAATCAATCAATGGATCTTAATTCTTTTTTCTTTTGGTACTTTTCTTATTGTTATTCCTGAATTTTTTTATATTAAAGATATTTATCCCCAACATTTTCGCGCTAACACAATGTTTAAACTTGGTTATCAAGCGTTTATTATGATGAGCATTACCTCAACAATAGTTTTTTATCTTATCAAAAATCTTATTAAAAAAGATCTTACTTTAAAGATAATTCTTGTTAGTATTTGGCTATTTTTCTTTTTCTTTGTTTTTATTTACCCTTTTTATGCTATCCCTTCTTATTATGGAAAAATCAATAACTTTTTAAATTTAAATCTTGATGGTTCTTCTTGGATTGGAATTGATTATCCGCAAGATAAAGAAATTATTGATTATTTAAATAAAAATATTGACGGTCAACCGGTGATTCTTGAAGCTCAAGGTGATTCTTATACTGATTACGAAAGAATCTCTGCTCATACTGGTCTTCCTATTGTTGCTGGTTGGTGGGTTCATGAATGGCTTTGGCGAGGTGGACCTGATTTTGTTGGTCAAAGAATTCCTGATATTGAAAAAATTTACCAATCAAAAGATCTTAAAGAAACTGAAAATTTAATTAAAAAATATCAAATAAAATATATTATTGTTTCTGGATTAGAAAAACAAAAATATCCAGAGCTTTATGAAGAGAAATTTTTAAAAATAGGTAATCTTATTTTTAGATCTTCAAATGGTTTAGGAGCTATATATCAAATTAAATAAACTTATTATTGACAAAAAAAATTTTTTTTGTTAATGTATAAAACAAGCATCACTACACGTCGACACACCCTTTATTCGAGCGGTAGTGATGCTCAATTTTTTTATAATTGATAAAGCTGAATAGGGATTTTTAGATTTCTTTCGGTGATTTTTTTTAATTGATTACCAACAAAACCAATAAATTCATTTTTTGTTTTTGGTTTATTTCTTTCAAAAATATTTTTAGCTTGTTGGGAAAAAATAATTTTTTTCATCTTCATAATTTAAATATAATCAAATGATTTTTATTTGTCAAGACCTATAGATTAAAATCATTATTCTATAGGATATCTTATAGTAAAATAATATTAAATTAGATTATTTTAACAATCTAAATAAAATTATCCAAATTGTGTGGATAACTTTTTTAATTATCAATATTCTTATAAGATGTTATAATTTATTTATGAGATTTTCTTTTTTAACTTATAATACCCTTTTTAATAATGCCTATTTAAAATTGGAAAAAATTATTGATCAATATCATCCTGATATTTTATGTCTTCAAGAAGTAAATACTGATATTGATAATCTTAAGCTTATTGAATCAAAAGGTTATCTTTTAGCTGATTATATTAATTCTTTTATAAAATTTGGAAAAATATACGGTATCGCCACTTTTTATAATCCACAAAAATTTAAATTTATCTCTTCTAAGACTCCAAAAATCGATATCAATCCAACTGAGTTTTTTTTCAGTTTATTTCAAATTCTTGCAGGTGTAAATAAACCAAAATCTATATTAAAATGCGATTTTATTGAAAAAAAAACTAAAAAAAAATTGATTGTTTGTAATGCTCATCTTATTGTTCTTGCTTCAAATGGCGTAAGAATCAATCATCTTAAAAAAGCTTTCAATACTCTTAATATTGATAAAAATACACCGATGATTATCGGAGGTGATTTTAACTATCTTCCTTATCAAAGAAAAAAATTAGAACAAACAATGAAAAAATATTCTCTTATTGAAGCAACAAAAAATATAAGAGAAACATATAGATTTGCTTTAACTAAAGAAAAAATGAATTTAAAAGGAATAAAAAAAATTATTTTAAATATTTTAGATAAATTATTATCAAAAAAAATGAAAAACGACTATATTTTTTATCGCCAATTAAAATTGATAAAAACTGAAAAAATTAATATTGATTTTTCTGATCACTTTCCTATTATTTCTACATTTTCTTTTAAGAAAAAATAATTTTTTTAAAGAATTTTTTTATTTCCTTAAGATACTTTTTAAAAAAGTACTCGCTGGAAACATCTTTCTTATCTTGATATAAATGTCCGCCCATCTGATAATCAAAGATTTTCTTTTTTATCTCTTCATTTGACAAAAGTCTTTTTGTTGTTGCAATAAAATATTTATAAAAAAATCTAAATTCACCTTCTTTTTTTATTCTTCTTAAAGAAAAATATACATAAGCATTTTTGATAAATTTTGTTTTTACTCCCCAACTTGATGCTCTTTGAATCAACTCATGATCTTCAGCAATAAAAAGAGTTTCATCAAAACCACCAATTGTCTGAAAAAATTTTTTTTCGATAATAATTGATCCTCCTAAAGAAAATTTTTTTGGAAGATTTTGTGATAATTCTACCAAAATATTAGAAATATCAAAAAGAGGTTTATAAAGCTTAAATTTTTTATCAGGTAAAAGATAAGGTAAAAAAATTAACCCTTTATTTTTCTCAATAAATTTTTTAACTTTTTTTAAAAAACTAGAGTTTATTCTTGAATCAGCATCTAAAAATACTAAATATTCTCCTTTTGCTTTTAAAGCACCAAAATTTCTTTGAGAAGAAACATTTTTTTTGTTATTTTGAAAAAAATCTATTTTCATTTTTTTTTGATAGTTTTTAACAATAAAAGGGGTTTTATCCTGAGAATAACCATCAACAATAATTACTTGAAAATCTTTTTCTTTTTGCTTTAATAAGTCATTTAAAAGTTTTGGTAAAAATAATTCTTCATTTAAGGTAGGAATCACAATTGAAAAAAAAGGCTTCTTGTTCATAAATAAATATATTATATAATATAAAAATGCGTGTCTCAGTGGTTATTCCTGCTTTTAACGAAGAAAAAAATATTAAAAAATGTCTTGAGGCAATATTAAATCAAGAAGAAAAAGCTGATGAGATAATTGTTGTTGATAATAACTCAACTGATAAAACGATTGATATTGTCAAAAAATATAAAAATATCAAAATTATTAAAGAAAAAAAGCAAGGTATTACTCAATCAAGAAATACTGGTTTTAATAAAGCAACCGGCGATATTTTAATCAAATGTGATGCTGACACCCTTTTAAAAGGGGATTTTATCAAAAAAGTAAAAATAACTTTTTCAAAGAAAAAAAACATCGCTGCTTTATCCTTTCCTTTAGCAGCCCATGATCTTTTTTTAAAAGAAAAAACTATTTTTGTCTTTTATCTTTATATGCTTATTCCAAGACTCATTCTTGGCTATTTTCCAACAATCACCTGCTATGCAATAAAAAAAACTAGCTGGGAAAAAATTAAAAACTCTCTTTGCAAAAATGATAAAGAAGCTCATGAAGATATTGATCTATCACTTCATCTTAAAGAAAAAGGTGAAAAAATTTATCATGATAAAAAAAATGTTGTTTTAACATCTATAAGAAGAATTAGATATAAACCCTGGTCCTTTTTTGTTGATTATACTCTTCTTTTTTTTAAAATGTTAAAAACTCATCGAATTAAGTTCGTCTAAAGTGGTTACCTCTTGATAATTTTTATCATCTCTAAATCTCTCAAGTCGAGGAAATCTTAAAGCAAAAGAAGCGGTATGAACAGGCGATTTGGTAATCTCATCAGCTCTTATCTCAACAACAATTCCTGGTTTTAACCAAATATCACATTCCATTGTCTTATCAACTAAATAATTATCTGGTTTTTTTGATATTTTAAATTTTTCACCCTTAATTTTTAACTGTTTCCATTCTTCATCAGTTAAGCCCGTACCAATTTTGGCAATGGTTAAAAATCTATCATTTTCTTTATCATAAATACCAACCAAAAAAGCGCCAATACCAAAATCTGATCTTTTCCCTTTTCCTAAATCATATCCCATTACTAAACAATCGATAGTATCTTTTATTTTTGATGAATAGCTTTTTTTGTATTTTATCCAGTTCCATTCTCTAGCTCCTGGCTTATAAACTCCATCAATTTTTTTAGCAATAATTCCTTCTTGATTATCTTTAATTGCTTTTTCAAAAAGTTCCTCGATTCTTTTTTTTTGAGAAACTTTTTCTTGATCTACTAAAAATATTATTTCTTTTTCTAAATCATTTTGTGTTTTTATCGTTTTTTCTAACTCTTTTCTCCTTTCTAAAAATTTTTTATTAATAAAATTTTCTCCATCTTTATACAAAATCTCAAAACAAAAAAGTTTTAAAGGGATTTTTTTTGCCAATTCTTCAATTCCATATTTTCTTTTTCTCTGGACTGTCTCCTGAAAAGGAAGAAGTTTTTTTGTTTTCGGATCAAAACCAACCGCTTCACCTTCAAGAATTGCTTCTTTTGCTTTTATTTGTTTTTTTATTCCATCAACAATATCAGGATACATATAAGTGACATCTTCCAAACTGCGAGAAAAAAGCTTAACTTGAAATGGTTTTGATTTTACATGAATTTGCAGTCGAAAACCATCAAATTTCGGCTCAATCAAACACTCGCCAATTTTTTTTAATATCTCTTCTGCTGAAGATAATCTTTCTGCTCTCATCATAATAATTGGAGTAAAAATTTTTGGTTGAATTTTTTCTAAAGCATCAATGCCTTTTTCTTTAATGATTTTTCCTATATAACCAAGCTCAGGTCTGACATGATAAGCTTTTTCAATCTTTTCTCTTAAACTTTTATCACCTGCTACCATCCAAGAAAAACCATCTAAAATCGTCATGTCAGAAAAACCCATTCTTAAAACACCGGTGGGAATTCGGACAATAAATTTTGCTGATAAAAAATCAAGTTGACGAATAAGTTGAGATAAAAAACTAATTTTTTTATCTTGACTACCATCACCTGTTGATAAAGCGATTTTATAAAAAAATTCATAAACTTCATTTATCTCCATCTCTTTTTCCTCAAAAGAAAAGTATTGTTTTTTAAAAAAAGAAACTGTCTCTCCTAAATCACCAATTTTTTTATATTCTTTCTCAAAATAATTTTTATCTATATTTAAAGCTAGAGTGATTGCTTTAATAACCATTTTTTCAGCCATACCAAACTCTGCTCCCTCGTACTCTGGTCTTATTCTTCCTTGAAGAAGATAAACTACCTGCTCTAATTCATCAGCTTTTAATTTTTTAAAAAGCTCTGCTAAATTTTTTGTTATCTCAAGTCTTGATGAGGTTTGACTAATTTTTTCAAAATATTTTGCTAACTGACTAAACTTCATATCTAAAAAAAGATAATTTTATACCATCACATATCTTGCTGCTTTTGTTGAACCAATTTTTTTGATTAAACCTTTTTTTATTAAATCTTGAAGATCTCTTAAAACTGTATCTTCTGATATATCAGGAAAAATTTCTTTGAAAATCTGGTTTTGAATATAACCAACTTCCTGAATATATTCAACTAACTTTATTTGTCTTTCAGTTAAAAATATCTGCTTGCCACCAAATTTTTCTTTTAATTTAACATCTTTAGAGATTTTTAAAATTTTTTCTTTTATCTTTTCAAACTCAACAGCTGCTCCATAAGTAAAATATTCAAGCCAAGCAGTCAGATCACCGTTTGAAGCTTTTTGAAGATTCTGATAATATGAGGCCGCATCTTTATCATAATATTCCTCAAGTGAAAAAAATCTTCTGATATCATATCCACCAAGAAAAAGAATCAAAGTCGCCAGAACTCTTGCTACCCGGCCATTACCATCAATAAAAGGATGGATTCTAACAAGCTCATGATGAGCAATCCCCGCTTTTAAAACCGGATGAATCTTATCTTTATCATCTCGATTTAAAAAATAAATAAATTCTCTCATTAAAAATGGTACTTCAAGCGGTGGTGGTGGTCGAAAGGTGATCTCGCCGGTAGCGGAATTTCTTATTACTACTTGTTTTGTTCTGTATTCTCCTGCTTGCTCTGGTGGTAAAATTTTGTAAACAATAGTTCGATGAAGTTTTTTGATTAACGCTTCAGTAATTTTTTCTATTTTTTTGCTTGCTTCTTCATCTATCACTTCAATCACTTTTCTATAATTTATAATTTCTTGGACATCTCTTGGTCTGCCAATTACCTCTTTTCCTTCAAGAATATCTTTGGCATCTTCTTTTTGAAGCTGATTGCCTTCTATATGAGTACCATGATAGACTGCTCTAACAATCGCCTCTTCTTTAAACTTTTTTTCCCATAAAGGCAAAAGTGGTGAATGCTTGATTACCTCTTCAGCCGCCTCAATTTTAGCGATATTGACTAAAATTTTATTGGTAATCTCAAAAACTGGATTAAACATAATAATTATTATATAACTAATTTATAAATTTCTATCTAAATAATAAATAAATTAATAAACAAATTTTTAATCAATAACAAATATTTAAATTTTTAATATATTAAAAATTAATTTATTAAAAATTGATTAAAAATTTGTTATTTAATATTTGTTATTATTAAATGGCTTGCCCGCCATAATGGACGAAGTCCTTTAGGGGGGTTCAACTGATTTAACTAGCCAACCCGTTAATTGATATTAATTTTGAATTTTGACTTTTGACTTTTGAATTTTTTTTATATACTTTATTATATATGCTTTTAGCTCAAGTTAATATTCAAGAAAAATTTGCACCAGCAAAAGCAAAAATCGACTCAATCAGTGCTCTTTTAAAAATTATTCTTCCTTTAGTTTCTGCAGGAGCAGCTTTGATTTTTTTAGTGATGTCTTTGTATGGCGCTTTTATGTATCTGACCAATGGTGATAAACCTGATGTTTTGAAAAAAGCCCAAGCAACAATTGTTTTTGCAGTTATTGGCCTTTTTGTGGTTATTTTTAGTTTTGTAGCTGTCTCTTTGCTTGGTAAAATATTTAATATTCCCAATCTCTTATGATAAATAAAAAATTTTTTTTAGCTGCTGAAGATATCAACGATATTTTTGGTACTGTTAATCCTCCGCAAGGGATGAATTTTGGCGCCAGTGATCCTGTCAAAGGCTTTGGTCAACTTATCAATTTTGGCATCAGACTTTTTATTGTTGTTTCAGGAATGTTTTTGCTTATCTATCTTTTATGGGGGGCTTTTGATTGGATAAATTCAGGGGGAGAAAAAGAAAAAATCAGCAAAGCTCAACAAAAAATCACCAATGCCTTAATCGGAATGGTTTTAATATTTGTTGTTTTTTCAGTTTATAGTGTTTTAGCAGGAAATATCTTAGGAATAATCAAAGTTGATCCGGCAACAGGCTCCTGGACCTTTGATCTGCCGGTTTTAAGATAAAAAATTAAAAAAACACCAAAAAAAACACCCCGCCTTAAGGCGGGGTGTTTTGAAAAAATTATAAATTCTTCATCTTATTGTTGTTGTTTCTGTATTATTTGTTTATTTACATCATCATAATAATAATTTCCTCCACATTTATCACTTTGAGCATTACTAAATGTTACATATCTACATCGATAAAATGGCAAACCAGTTTTAGAATCTTTTTTAGCCTCCCAATAACCTGTTAACTTTACACATAAATCCCATTGTGGATCTGGACTTATTGGATTAGTTTTTAAATCTTCCCAATTATAATCATATTGTTTTTTAGTGTTGTCATTATTTACATTATTAGCATAAGATAACCATATTAATGTTCCTTTTGGACACAAAGACTCATCATAACCACCATAATATTTTCCCATTAATTTTGGGGCTGAAGTAATGCTTTGACAATTCCATTCGTTTACTCCTTTGGTGGTTGTTTGACATTTACTAGAAATAGTGTCGGAAGGGTCGGAAAAATAATAAAAATGACTACCATCATTAACAGCTTTAAAACCTACTATTTTATATCCTGTATTTTTCACACAAATTTGCTGAAAACCATAAAAACTTTTAGATCCAGTCCCATAAGTTTTTCCAGTTGGTGTTGGATTTGGGGCCCATGTATAAGTGTTAGGATCACATGTTTCTTCATCTTTTACAATTTGTTTTGGAATAAAACACGGAATCTCTTCCATAAAACAACCATTATATGCTTCCTTTGACATACTTTGACCAACTTTTTCGGCTATCTCATCAGCATAGTAAATCATTTTTCCGGGGTTATTTTTTCTAGCCTCGTTTTTGTCAGAATATTTTGTTCTTAAACCTGTAAAACCATAACATTTAATAGGATTTAAATAATTACTATCATTACTATACTCAATATAAGCTATCACTCTATTTTCTGCATTATAACCTCCTCCATCATATCTTGGACAAGAATCATCTCCTGCAGCTTTAGGTTTAGATGATAGATTTTGGCTATTCATCTTGCCTGTCACATAAAGCCCTCCAACAACAGCTACAATCAAAAGAACTAAATAAACTAAGGTTCTGCTGATACAAAATTTATTATCTTTCATATTTTCACCCCCTTTCAGTTTTTAATAAATTCTAAAATTATCAACTTAATAATCAAGATAAAAAATTTGTTAAGAATTGTCAATAGGCATTCATAAACTGATTGTTTATGGTTAAAAATTGGTAATTTATCTTATCTAATCTATTCTATAAATCTTAGCCTCAAGCAAAACATATATTTTATCTTTATAAACAACTAAATCATTGCCTTTAGATAATATTGGCGAGTTAATCTGTTCTAAATACTCGCCAGTTTTTTCCAAAACATATAAAACTCCCTTTTTTTTATCCCAAAGATAGATTTTATTTAAATCTTTATTAGTAAAAATCTTCTCAAAATGATTCTCTTTTTCCGGAAGATTAATCTGAAAATCATCTTTTGCTCCTGAAGTATATTTAAAAACTAAGTTGTCGCCAGCAAGATAGACTGACCCATCAATTGCCAAAGAATTAATCCTTTCAAGATCAATAGCTTCACCTTGTTGAAAATAACTTATTTTATTTCCATATCCATCTTCACTTGGTAAATACTTCCAAACCTCATCTTTGCCTTTATCCAAAAGATATAAATTACCGTTATAAAAACTCATCCCGATTATTTCTCCCCACTCTTTATCATTATCAACCACCTTTTTTAAAGTATCATTATCAAAACGATAAATACCTTTTCCTTTTAAATAAAAAAATCCTTTTCCATCAAAACCTCCAATTACACTAGTCTCTTTTAATTCTTTTGCTTGATATTTTTCTAAAGTCTTTTTTTCTAATGAAAACTTATATAAAAACCCCTGATTTTTATCTAAAATAAAAAGCCAATCGCCATCAAAATAAAGCCTTTCCCCTTTAGCCTCTTTATTATCAACTGTTAAATCAAAAAATTCAGTAAATTTTTTTTCCTCTTTTTTTAAGAGTTTATTTTTTGCTTCCTTAACTAAAAATCTAAGATCTTCAAAATCCTTATTTTTTCCTTTAACTTGTTTTTCTAATTTTTCTATCTCTTCTTCACTCTCGTTTATCAAAATTAAGGCTCGATCAAGATTTAAAAAAGCGACTTCTTCAGCCATCTGAAGCTTCTCTTGAATTATCTCTTTTGTTTTTTTTATCTTTTCAGAGATGATTTTATTTTGTCTTCTTTGATATCCTAAAACCACACTCCAAAAAAAAATCACTGTTAAAAAAATAACTACCAAAAAAGTCAAAGTTTTTTTGCTTTCTTTCATTAGTAAATAAGTTTTTTTAAATCTATCAAATAATAAATTTTTTTCTTTAATTTTTTGATCTTCTTGATGATAATTTTCTAAAAAATCTTTTTGAAAATTAATCAATAAAGCTAATCCTTGATCTTTTTCGCTATTTAGAGAAGAAGAAAAAAAATTAACGGCCTCATGATAGTTTTTTTCTTTAAAAATTTTTTCAAACTCAAAAGTTGATCCAAAAAAATTAATTAAAGTTTTGCTGGTAAAAATAAAAAAATCATTCTCCTCTATTTTTCCTGAAGCAGTATTATCTCCATCAAGCAAAAGTCCAAAATTATTTTTTCTTTTAATAAAAATCATCCCCTCACCAATTGTTTTCAAATAAAAGATATCATCTTTTAAAAAACCGGCTACAATTGAAAAGTTTGAAGGAGGATTAATTTCTTTTATTAAAGAAACAATAAACTCATCAAAAGAAGCAAGATCAAAAATTTTTTGTTTTTGGAGTTTTTCTTTGATTAAAAGACTAATTTTTTTTTCATTATTATTAAAACCTGTTTTTGCTTCAAAACAAAAAAATAAATTCTCTTCAAAAAAAATATCGGAAAAATAACCATTATTCTTTCCTAAATAAAAGCTTGTTTTTGCCTTAAACATTTAGGCTAAAAATAGGGAAAATATTAATAAAATAAAAGCCAAAGCTATCTGTAACTTACCAATAAAAACTATCAAAAAATTAAAATTATCCTCTAAAGTTTTGATCATAATATTAACTTGTTTTGAAACAACAACCGCATAAACAAAATATATTAAAGATAAAATTATTGCTACTATTTTAAAAACAATCTCTAATAACTGACTAATTTCCATCTTTTTTTCCTAATAATTTACTAATTTGTTCAACAACTAGAGAAGGATAAGGAATATCAGCAAACTCAATATTATTTTCTTTACCTGCTGTCTGAAAAAAAATCGTTCCATAGTTAAAAAACGCTTGAAAATATCCACCGCTTTTTATAGTAATATCTTCAATTTTATCAAGTCTAGCAACAGTAATCTCTCTGTATAAAATCGAATGAAAATCAATATCAATCACTCTTTTATTGGTAATTATTCCCACATTAAAATACCAATTTAAAATATTAATCCAAGAAAAACTAAAAAGAAAAACTAAAGAAAAAAGATAAAAAATAAAAATCTGATTAGGTTTTAAAAAAGAAAAAATTATCTGAGTGGAAAACAAAATAATAATAATAAAAGCTAAAACATTAAAAATCCAGCCTAATTGAGTAAAAGGATGAGCCCTTAAAAGAAGAAGAATTTTTTCATCCGGCTCATAAGTCTCAAATTTTATTTTTGGATAACTAATATAAGAAAAAAATAGTTTATTTTCTGATTTTTGAGAGTTGATTTCCATTTATTTATATTATATACTATATTTATCCTGGTTATTAAAGCGACTTGGAACCACCCTTACCCATCCCGAACAAGGAAGTGAAACGAGTCAGCGCCGATGATACTCTCTCTAGCTTTGAGAGGGGAAAGTAGGTCATAGCCAGGATTTTTTTATTAAAAAAAAATAATCCCGACATTAGTCGGGATTATTTAATTAAACTTTAAGTATTTTTAATTTGTTAAAGAGTTAATGTTGGGGTTAATACTGGTTTTTGAGGAAAAACTCTTATCTCTTCAATCTCAAAAATTTTATTTAAAGTTTTATCCCAAACTCCTTTAATTCTTACTCTTTGACCAACTTGTAAATCCTCATACTTAATAGTTTCTTTTTTATGAGTCAAAATTTTTGTTTGAGAAGAAAGATAAACAGTTAGATTTCCTCTTGTTAAAGTCTTAATAACAAAACTCTCTTTTTCTTTTGATAAGATTTCACCAAAAAATACTCCCCATCTTCTTTGGATAGAAAGATTTCTTACAAGATTAGCATCAATGGAAGTCTTATTTTCATCGACATATTTACCAAAAACATTAACTTCATCTCCTACAGAAAACTCTGATAAATTACTTTCTCCTCCAAATCTTCTAATTAACTTTGTTTTATCAGTAACATTCACTAAATACAACTTTCCCTCACTCTCAATCTTTAAAGAATTTTCTCCTATTTCCTTTACTATTCCTTTAATTCTCGCATTAAATCGAAGATTTTTTTTAACTAGATTCTTAATTTTATCGATAATTCCCTTCTCTTTTTCCTTTATTTCTTCTTTGATGGTATTTTTTATCTCTTCTCTGAATTCTTTTGGACTAACACTTGCTTCTTTTAGCTGTTGAATTTTTTCTCTAATAGTATTTTTTATTTCTTTTTTTATCCCAATACTCGCAAAAACAGAAGAAGAACTAACTGTTAAAAAATATAAAGATAAAAAAATATAAATTAAAATTTTTTTCATAAATATTTTATGAATCAAAAACTTCTAACTAATAATATATATGCAAAAAAATCAAAAAAGTTGCCTTATCCTTCCGCAACCTACGCGGTTGCGGACGGCTTGTTGGGACAAGGAGAAATTAGTTATTTTTGACTTTTTTTGATTTTTAAAAATTTTATTTATTCTAAAGTCTCAAGATAGACAGTTAGTTGTTTTTCAAGATAATTACCATTATCATCATTAGCAACAATCATTAAAATATTTTCTCCTTCATCCAAATTATAAGTTAAAGAAAAATTTCCTTGATCATCTGATTTTGTTTCCTGATTATTAACAAAAATTTCAGCATTTTTTACTGTTTTTCCTGAAACAGTGATTGCTGATTGATTAAAAGTTTGCTTATCTTTAGGCGAAATGATCTCCAGGAAAAATCCTTGATTTTGTTTTTCATTAAAACTAACATTTTGATTTTGCTTTTTTTCTAAATTTGATTCATCTTTTATTGATTTCTGATTGATATTGGTTTTTAACTGATTAACTTTATTTCTCAAATTTTTTTTAAAAAAATTATTTTGATAAAAAAAATAGCCACTTATTGAAAGAAAAATTGCTATAAAAACAAAAACAAAATATTTTTTCATGTTTTATTTTTTATAAAACTTATAAATTGATTTGAGTTTATTTTTTATTTTTTTAAAATTTTTTAAAAAAATAATAATTAATGATAATAATAATGTTATACTGATAATTAAAGATAAAGTCAATTCTTTTGGTAGTTCGTTATAAAAAGTTATTAAATTAGAAAAAAAATATTTTTTTATTACTTCAAAATCATCATTAAAAAAACTTAAAAGATCAAAAGAATTTTGCTCTTTTAAAATATCAATAACAACTAGAAAAAAAATTAAAGTTAAAGACAAAAATAATAAAATAAAAAAAATTTTTGAGAATAAATCAAAAAATGTTTTTTTTGTTTCTATCTGATAGATTTTTTTAATAATTTTTTCTTCAATTTTTTTGTTTTTCATATTTTTTGATATTTTTTAATTTTTATTCTTGCTCTTCTA
>JBBILA010000022.1:0-15430 GCA_037445105.1 Candidatus Microgenomates bacterium | reverse complement strand
TAATGGCAGCTGATATTTTGATCTATAAAGCTGAACTAGTTCCGGTAGGGATTGATCAAGAACCCCATCTGGAGGTAGCAAGAGAAATCGCCAGAAAAATGAATCAAACATATGGGACAGATTTTCCCGAACCAAAAAGATTTGCCACCAAAGGAGAATATATCCCCTCTCTTACCGGTGAAGGAAAAATGAGCAAAACAGTTGAAGGAAGCTATATTAATCTTACTGATTCTTTAGACGAGATAAGAAAAAAAATCAGAGCGGTACCAACAGCTACTGTCTCTGGCGGAAAGATGTCTGGGGGAATAAAAACTTTATTTACTTTAGCAAATCTTTTTATTCCTTCCGAAGCTGAAAAATACAAAAAACAATACGATGAAGGTTTGTTAAAATTTGTTGAGTTAAAGGATGCGATTACTGAAGCTATTTATCAAGAATTAAAACCTATTCAAGAAAAAAGAAAAGAGATTGCTGCTGATAGAAAATATCTTGAGGAAATTATGACTGAAGGAAAAGAAAAAGCAAGAAAAATCGCTCAAGAAACTATCCGTCAAGTCAAAGAAAAAATGGGTCTTTCTTAAAAATTAGTTTTGTGGCTGGAGGGAGATTCGAACTCCCGACCAATCGCTTATGAAACGACTGCTCTACCACTGAGCTATCCAGCCTTAAAATCTCTTAACGACTGCTCCTTGCCCTAAAATCGCGCTCTTGTGAGGCGAGGATGTAAACCTCGCGAACAAGTAAGCGTATTTTTTAGATAAAATTAAGCTATCCAACCAACAAACACCTTTGATTCTTTTCTATTATATTATATAATACATCTATGGCAAAAATTGATCTATCAATAATTATTGTCTCTTTTAATACAAAAGAGATAACCAAAAACTGCCTTGACTCAATTAACCGCTCTTTAAAAAACTCAAAAATCAAATACGAAATTATTGTTGTTGATAATAACTCTCATGACGGATCAAAGCAGATGCTTCAAAAATATTCACAAAAAAAAGAAAACCATACCTTATATCTTCAAACTAATGCTAACTTAGGTTTTGGTAAAGGCAATAATTTTGGAGTTAAAAAAGCAAGGGGAAAATATCTTCTTCTTATTAACTCAGACACGATTGTTTTAGGAAGATCAATTGAAAAGATGTTTTATTTTTATCTTAAAAATGAAAAAAAAGTTCACTTTTTAGGACCAAAACTTTTAAATGCCGATTTAACTCCTCAGCCATCAGCCTGTCATTTTTTTACTTTGCCAGTTGTTTTTGCATCGCTTCTTTTAAAAGGTGATTATTGGGGATTAACTAGATTTTCTCCAGAAAAATTCAAAAAAGTTGATTGGGTATCAGGCGCTTGTATCTTAACAAAAAAATCTTATTACAATAAACTTGGTGGCTTTGACAAAAATATTTTCATGTATATGGAAGAAGTTGACCTTTTATATCGAGCTAAAAAACTTGGCTTGAATACTTATTTTTATCCTGATGCTAAAATCATCCATCTTGGGTCAGCCTCATCTGGCGGAAAAACCTTTCCAATTATTCAAGTTTACAAAGGTTTTATCTTTTTTTATAAAAAACATTATTCTTTTTTTCATCTTTTAATTCTTCATCTTATTTTAAAAACCAAAGCTTTAATCGCCTTTATCATTGGCAAAATAAAGAAAAATCAATATCTAATCGAAACTTATGAAAAAGCTTTTTGGATTTCTTGAGAAAATTGATCACAATCTTCTCAAGTATCTTTTAATTGGTTTTATTTTTTTTATTCCCTTATATCCTAAACTGCCTTTAAAAATGATTAACTATACTTATATTGCTTTAAGATTAGATGATATTTATGTTTTGCTTTTAACATTAACATTTTTTCTTCAGTTAATAAGAAAAAAAATTACTTTAGAAAAAAATTTTTTTATTTTATTTTTGTTTTTTTGGACAAGCGTTTTTTTATCAACTTTTCTCGGTGTTTTTGTTTTAAAAACAATCCCTTTTTATCATCTAGGTTTTCTTCATGCTTTAAGAAGAGTTGAATATATGATTATTTTCTTTATTGCTTTATCAGTGGTAAAAAATAAAAAAGATTTTTTTCAATTAATGAATTTTTATTTAACTGCTGTTTTATTATCAGTGATGTATGGTTTTGGACAAAAATTTCTTAATTTTCCGGCTGTTCAAACAATGAATCCAGAATACGCTAAAGGTTATCTTCTCTATCTTACTCCTGAGGTAAGAATTTCCTCAACCTTTGCCGGTCATTATGATTTAGCCTCATATCTTGTTTTTGCTATCCCAATTATTTTAAGTTTTTATTTTTTTCTTAATAAAAAAAATTATTTTGGCCTTTTTGTTTTGTCTTTAATTATTCTTATTTACACCTCATCACGAATTTCTTTTGGCGCTTATATAATATCTGTCTTAGGATTTTTAGTATTTATTCGCAAATACTGGTTTTCTATTTTTGTTATCGTCTTGACGGCTTTTTTGATGATGACAACAGGTGAATTAACCAAAAGATTTTTAAAAACATTTCAGATAAGAAGAATCTTAATTGATGAAAAAACCGGAGCGGTTTATATCGGCCAAAAAATTACCACCAAAGAACTGCCAGCCGGATCATTTTATATAAAATTAAAAGATCAAAATATTAACCCAAATGAAGAAAAAAATTTAGAAATTTTTAAAAAACAAATTATTAAAGAAAAGCTTAATCAAGCAACTTTATCAGGACAAATAAAAGATATTGAAGAACAAGAAAAATATTTAGCTACTTTATCTGCTAATTTAAAACCTGTGAATACTGTTGTCTCTGATATTTCTTTTGCCACTCGACTTCAAATTGAATGGCCAAGAGCAATCAATGCCTTCAAAAAAAATCCTCTTTTTGGCACTGGTCCATCATCAATCACGGAAGCAACCGATAATGATTATCTCCGCTGGCTTGGAGAAACTGGTCTTTTGGGAACGCTAATATTTTTATTTATTATTTATAAAATAATTAAAACAGTTTTTTCAAAAAACTTAATAAATTTAGGTTTTGTTTTTGGAACAATAGCTTTACTTATTAATGCCTCATACATCGATGTTTTTGAAGCTTCAAAAGTTGCCTATACTTTCTGGACACTGGCTGGAATATTTGTTGCCTATTCTAAAAAATTCCGAACCTTGAAGAGTTTCACCTTATTTTAAACTTTATGAAAAAAATGGATTTTTTGATTTTAAGTTTTATCTTAATAATCGGACTTTTATTTCGTTTATATAAATTTAATATCCCATTAGCTGATCTTCATTCATGGCGTCAAGCCGATACGGCAGCTGTAGCCCGAAATTTTTTAAAATCTGGATTTGATCTTTTTCACCCTCAGTATGATGATTTATCAAATGTCCAATCAGGAATAGAAAATCCTCAAGGATACCGAATGGTTGAATTTCCAATTTATAATGCCTCCTTTGCTTTGCTTTATAAATACTTTGATTTTTTTAATTTAGAACAATGGGGAAGATTGGTTTCTATTTTTTTCTCTTTAATAACAATCTCTATCATTTACTATCTTCTTTGTAAAGAAAAAAATCGGTTGACAGCTTTTTTTGCCAGTTTCATCTATGCTGTTTTTCCTTTTTTTGTCTTTTTTTCAAGAGTAGTTCTTCCTGAACCAACTGCTTTAGGGCTAACAATGATATCAATATTTTTCTTTTATTTTTTCTCGCAAAATAAAAACAAAAAATTATCTTATCTTTATTATTTACTCTCGTTAATTTTTTTCTCTTTGGCTCTTCTTATTAAACCAACAACTATTTTTTACTCATTGGTAATAATCTATCTTTTTTTAAAAACTTTTGGTTTAAAAATTTTTAAAAATTTAACTTTTTATCTTTATTTTCTTTTGAGTTTTTTTCCTTTGGTTTTTTGGAGGTTTTATATCAAAAACTATCCTGAAGGAATACCAGTTAATGAATGGTTATTAACAAGCATAAATACTCCAGAAGGTTTAAAAACAATTTTTTTTAGACCAGCTTTTTTTCGATGGATTTTCTTTGAAAGAATCAATAATTTGATTTTTGGTGGCTATTTAACTTTGTTTTTTATTTTAGGAATCCTATCCAAAGAAAAAAATCACTTATTTCGTTTTTTTCTTTTTTCTGCTTTTTTTTATCTTTTTGTTTTCCAAGGAGGCAATGTCCAACATGAATATTATCAAACATTGATTTTACCAAGCTTAGCAATTTTTTCTGGATTGGGAATAAATTTTCTTTTTGAAAAGAAAACCATCATCAATCAATTTTTATCAACAATCATCATTATTTTTAGTTTGTTTTTTTCTTGGTATATCTCTTTTTATCAGGTAAAAAATTTTTATCAATATCCTCAAGAATTGATTAAACAAGCAAACATCATCAAAAGCCTGACTTCAGCTGATGACAAAATTGTTGTTGACAGAATGGGAGACACAACTCTTCTTTATCTTTCCGAAAGAAAAGGAGCGCCAGCAATCTTTAAATCGCCTCAAGAATTAAAAGCATCCGGTTATTCTTATATCATCACCTCAAATCAATCTGAAATTGAATCTCTTAAAAAAGAAAACTATCAAGTCATTTTTCAAAATAATAATTTTTTTATCTTTAAGCTTTTATGAAAATCTTGATGCTTACTCCTTATGTCCCCTACCCTCCCTCATCCGGAGGTCAAATAAGAACTTATAATCTTTTAAAATATTTATCAAAAAACAACCAGATAACTCTTCTTTGTCTTTATAAAAATCCTCAAGAAAAAAAATACCTTAATCAACTAAAACCCTATTGTCAAAAAATCTATTTTTGTCAACGATCTCCTCATCCTTGGACTCCAAAAAATATCTTTAAAGCAGTATTCAGCCTTCAGCCTTTCTTAACTGTGAGAAACTTCTCCTCCGAAGCAAAAAAAATCTTATCTTCTCTTTTAAAAAAAGAGAAATTTGATATTATTCATGCGGAGACCTTTTATATTATGCCTCATCTACCAAAAACTAATACGCCAATCTTTCTTCTTGAACAAACAATTGAATATCAGGTTTATCAACACTTTGTTTCTTCACTGCCATTTTTTTTAAAACCATTTTTCTATTTTGATATTTTAAAACTTAGATTTTGGGAAAAATATTACTGGAAAAAAGCTTACCTTGTTGGCACGGTCTCTCAAGAAGATAAAAAAATTATTCAAAAAATCTCTCCTTATATCAATCCGGTGATTGTTCCCAATGGTGCCGGCGACGAGATGATTGTTAAAAAACTTACAGAAAAAAAAGGAAAAAAAATTATTGGTCTTTTTGTTGGTAATTTTTTTTGGTTGCAAAATATCGAAGCGGCTAATTTTTTAATTAAAAAAATTGTTCCTTTAGCAAAAGATAAATTCCCCAATCTTCAGTTTATCATCGCCGGTCAAAATGCTTCTCAAAAAATCAAAAAAAGCAGTCAAAAAAATCTATTAATTATTGACATAAAAGATAATCATCAACTCATCAAAAAACTTTATCAACAAGCTTATTTTTTTATTGCTCCCATTTTTGGTCCAGGAGGAACAAGATTAAAAATTTTGGCGGCAATGGCTTCAGGTCTACCAATCATTTCAAGTGAAATTGGAGTAGCTGGATTAGATCTTGAAAATAATAAAAATGTTTTAATCGCTAATGATGAAAATCAATTTATTCAAGCAATAGAAAAAATAATTAATGATAAAAATTTATATCAGCTTTTAAGAAAAAATAACTATAATCTGATTAAAAAAAAGTATAACTGGCAATCTATTGCTAAAAGATTAGAATCTATCTATAAGAAGGTAGCAAAACAAAATAATAAGATTTGCTAAAAAAGTTTTTTTACCACCAGAAAAAATTCTGTTTTTTCCTGCTTAAAAATAGAAAAAGCTATAACAAAAAAATTTAAACCAATCTTTGAAATTAAATTAACCATTTTATTTTTAGCTTGCCAAATATTATAATATAAATATGATCATTGGAATTGACGGAAATGAAGCTAACGTTGAAAAAAAAGTTGGCGTCTCTTTTTATACCTTAAATCTTCTTTATTATTTTAAAAAACAAGCTAATGAAAATACTCTTTTTAAAATTTTTCTAAGAAATTCCCCTCGTCAAGATTTGCCAAAAGAAAACAAGTATTTTAAATACGAAGTTATCAAAGGAAATTTCCTCTGGTCGCAGATTTTTTTGCCTTTAAGGCTTTTTTTAAAAAAAGACATTGATGTTTTTTTTTCTCCTGCTCACTACCTTCCTCGTTATTGTCCTTGCCCGTCAGTGGTCACTATTCATGATCTATCATTTCTTTTTTATCCTCAAGATTTTTTAAAAAAAGATCTTTATCAGTTAAAAAACTGGACCAAATATTCTTTAAAAAAAGCAAAAAAAATCATCGCTGTTTCCAAAACCACAAAAAAAGACATCATCAAGTACTATAACATCCCTGAAGATAAAATTAAGGTTGTTTATAATGGTGGTGAAAAACCAAAAAAAATCTATCCTTCCTGGAAAGACAAAGAGGCTCAAAAACATCCTTTTATCTTATATGTTGGTACTCTTCAACCAAGAAAAAATATCTTAACTTTAATTCTAGCTTTTGAAAAAATAAAAAAACTTTATCCAGAATTTAAACTAATTATTGCCGGAAAAAAAGGCTGGCTTTATAAAAAAATTTTTCAAAAAGTCTATGACCTCGGATTAGAAAATGATGTTTACTTTAGTGATTATATCACAGATAACCAATTAGTTTATCTTTACAAAAATGCCTTCTGTTTTGTCATGCCTTCTTTTTATGAAGGATTTGGAATCCCCATCCTTGAAGCAATGAACTATAGTTGCCCAGTAATCAGTTCTTACTCATCTTCTCTTCCTGAGATAGGTGGTGATGCTTGTCTTTATTTTGATCCAACAAATCATCTTGATCTGGTTGAAAAAATTCACATCTTAAAAAATGATAAAAAACTAAGAAATGCTTTGATAAAAAAAGGCAAACAAAGAGTAAAAAACTTCTCCTGGGAAAAATGCGCTAAAGAAACTTTAGAAATCATCAAAAGCTGTCGGTAAAAAAAATATGCATCCTCTTCAATCTTTAGAATGGGAAAAAGCTAGAAATCAAATGGGTATTGAAACAAAAAGAATTGATGGTTTTTTACTATCAATTCACAAACTTCCTTTAATAAAATATAAAATCGGTTATCTTCCCCGCTCATCAATGCCTAACAAAAAAGTTTTAGAAAAACTTTATCAATTTGGTAAAAATAACAATTTAATCTTTATAAAAATAGAACCCTATGAAGAAAAAAGTTCAGAACTGAAAATTAAAAATTCAAAATTGGTTAAATCACCTCATCCTCTTTTTCCAAACTGGACCCAGATTCTTGATTTGAAAAAATCAGAAGAAGAACTTTTAAAATCTTTTCATCAAAAAACTCGCTATAATATCCGCCTTGCTCAAAAAAAAGGCGTTATTGTCAAAGAAGAATCAAACGATCAAGGTTTTGAAAAATTTATCCGACTTTATTTTGAAACTACCAAAAGACAAAAATATTTAGGTCATAATTATCATTATCATAAAATCGTTTGGGAAAATTTAAAAAATAAAATCGCTCATATTTTAATTGCTTATTACCAAAACACTCCTCTTGCTGCTTATCAGCTCTGGTATCAGGACAAAATTCTTTATTATGTTTATGGAGGAACATCAGATCTCTATCGAAATCTGATGGCTTCAAACCTTTTAATGTGGGAAGCAATAAAACTTGGAAAAAAACTTGGAGGAGAAAAATTTGATATGTGGGGATCTTTGGCTCCTGATTATGAGAAAAACCATCCATGGGCTGGTTTTACTCGGTTTAAACAAGGTTACGGAACAAAATTTGTTGAGATGTTAGGCAGCTATGATCTGGTGATTAATCCTTTTTTGTATCAAATATATAATTTTGTCTTTAAAATAAGAAAAATATATTTAAAATTTCGTGCCTAAATTTTCTTCATCTTTCTTTCAATCTGCCAGATTATCTATTCTATAAATATGATTTGACATTACCTGATAAGCGTCTAATTTAATATATAGATATTGTTTTTCCAACTATAACCTATTGTCTATTAATAATTTTCTCATATTTATTCAAAATCATTTTTTTATCTTTTATTTCTCCAAAAACAAATTTTCTTTTACAACACAAAACTAACAAAATAATATCTATTTTTAGAATAATCAAAATTTTTCAATCTATTTAATCTTTTTTGATGTTTAATAATCTTTATCAAACTGTCTATATAGTCACCAACAAAATGAAGATTTTAAGAAGTGATTAATTAGATTTTTTCTCTTTCAAAGCAACCTTTAAAACTTCATCAACATGCTCGACAAAAACAAAATTAAGATCTTTTAAAACATAATCAGGGATATCTTCTAAATCTTTTTTATTATCTTTTGGCAAAATCACTGTTTTTATCCCTGCCCGGTGGGCAGCGATAACTTTTTCTTTCACGCCACCAATCTCCAAAGCTCTTCCTCTTAAAGTGATTTCTCCGGTCATTGCCACAGTTCTGTCAGTTGGTATTTTTGTCAAAGCAGAAACCATCGCTGTTGCAATCGCTAGTCCTGCTGAAGGACCATCTTTTGGCACTGCTCCCTCTGGTACATGAACATGAATATCTTTTTTATGGAAAAAGTCTTTATTTAAACCAAATTTTTCATATCGCGCTCTCACATAAGACAAAGCCGCCTGACAAGACTCTTTCATTACCTCTCCAAGATGACCAGTTAAAGTTAAAGATCCTTTACCAGGCATCACTGCTACTTCAATAAACAAGATTTCTCCTCCTGCTTGAGTCCAGGCTAAACCGGTAGCAATTCCAACTGTATCTTTCTCCTCTATCATCTGCGAAGAATATTTATAGGGACCAAGAAGTTTTGGCAAATCAGAAACACCAACAGTTTTTGATTGATATTTTTTTTCAACAATAGCTCGGGCAACTTTTCTCATTACTGTTCCAATCTGTCTCTCTAACTCTCTGACGCCCGCTTCTCTGGTATAACGGCGAATAATCGTTTTTATTGCTCCATCAGTGATTTTTAATTCTTTGTTAGTTAAACCATGAATCTCAAGCTGTTTTTTAAGAAGATGATTTTTGACAATATTAAATTTTTCATCTTCAGTGTATCCTGGAAAATGAATCACTTCAAGCCTATCAAGCAAAGCGCTTGGAATCGTATCTAAAATATTGGCAGTGGTAATAAAAAACACATCTGATAAATTAAAATCAACCTCAAGATAATGATCCGAAAAAGCATAGTTTTGCTCTGGATCCAAAGCTTCAAGAAGAGCAGCTGAAGGATCGCCTCGATAATCCCGGCCAACTTTATCAATCTCATCAAGCATAAAAACTGGATTTCTTGTTCCTGCTTGTTTTATCCCTTGAATGATTCTTCCCGGCATAGCACCAACATAAGTCCGCCGATGACCACGGATTTCTGCCTCATCTCTTATTCCGCCAAGAGAGACCTTGACAAACTTTCTTCCTAAAGCATGAGCGATTGATCGGCCAAGAGAGGTCTTACCCACTCCTGGTGGCCCAACAAAACATAAAATAGTTGGCTGTCTGGCTTTGTTTTTTTTCTTTTTCTTTTTTAACTCTAAAACTGCCAAATATTCAAGAATTCTCTCTTTGACTTTTTTTAAACCATAATGTTCTTCATTTAAAATTTTTTCAGCTTTTTTGATATCAATATTATTTGGAGAAAGAGACGACCACGGCAGTTCAACTAACCAATCTAAATAAGTCCTAATATATGAAGTTTCTGGATTAAATTGAGACATCTTTTTTAATCTTTGGAGTTCTTTTTTTGCTTTTTCTTCAACCTGAGGTGGCATTTTTGCTTTTTTTATTTTTTCTTCATATTCTTTAATTTCTTTATTTTCATCTCTCTCGCCCAGCTCTTCCTCAATTGTTCTCATTTTTTCTCTTAAGATATTTTCTCTTATTCCCTCTTCAAATCTTTTTTGAGTTTTTGAAGAAAGCTTATGTTCAATCTCAAGAACCTTAACTTCTTTATTAACATAATCAATCTCTTTTTTTAATTTGCCTTTTAAACTATTTTCTTCTAAAATCTCCTGTCTTTCGTTATTTTTAATATCTAAAATAATGGCAATCTGATTGGCAAAAATCGCATAATCATTAATATTTAAAATATTCATTAAAAAAACAAAATCAACTGTTTTTCCTAGATTAATCGCTTTTTTTATCTGATTAGAGATATATTTAACCATCGCTTCTGTCTCTTCATCTATCTCGATCTTGTCTTTTATTATCTCTACCTTTGCTTGAAAATAATCTGGATTATCTAAAAAAGAAACAATCTTAACCTTTTCTAATCCTTTAATTAAAGCATTAATATCTCCTCTTTCTCCTTTAGCAACTCTTTCAATCGACGCTAAAACACCCACCCGGTAAAGATCTTCTTTTTTTGGGTCATCAATTGAGGGATTTTTTTGAGCTAATAAAACCACTTTTTTATCTTTTTTTAATGCTTCATTAACAGCCTTAACGCTTTTTTCTCTTCCAAATATCAAAACATTTTCTGTTCCAGGAAAAACCACTCCATCACGAACCGCTAATACCGGATAAACAGATTGTTCTGGTGCTCCAATTAAAAATGTCATAATAATTAGCAGTCTAACATAATAATTGCTAATTGTCAAGGTCTATTTTTAGAGGATAAACCTATAGTTTTATTAGATTGTTAATATCCTCTAAAACTCATACTTTGTATAAAAAACTTAGACAATATCAGACAAAATCTTCTATTATTTTATCAAAATTTTCAAATCTTTTCTTATTAATCAAAGATGATTCTTTAATTTGAGAAAGTTGTTCATGATAAGCTGGTTTTGATCTTTGATATATTATCCCTAAAGGAAATTTTTCTTCATTTATCTCCATTGCTTTTAAAATCGCTTGATTAATATCCTCTTTTTTATAACTTTGATCAAGTTTATAAACGCGCTGAAGATAGTATTGATAATTATTTATCTTATTGAAAGTAACACAAGGTTGCAAAACATTAATTAAAGAAAAACCTTTATGAGAAATACCTAGCTTAATAAGATTTATTAAATGATTAATGTCTCCGGCAAATCCCTGAGCAACAAATGTCGCTCCATTAGCAATTGCTGTTATTAAAGGATTAATTGGTTCTTCAATAATCCCTTGAGGAGTTGACTTTGATTTAAAACCTTTTTGGGCAGTTGGTGCTACCTGACCAGTTGTTAAACCATAAACCCGATTATCATGGACAATAACGGTTATATCATGATTACCTCTTGCAGCATGAATTAAATGATTTCCTCCTTCTCCATAACAATCACCATCACCAACAATTGCAATAACCGGTAGATGATGATTGACTAACTTAATACCAATCGCATTCGGAATCGCTCTTCCATGAAGAGAATGGATTGCATAAGCATTTAAAAAATCATTCATGTTACCAGAACAACCAATCCCAAAAACAACAGCCACAGTTGATGGATCAAAACCAAGCTGAACAAAGGCTTGTTTTATAGCGATTCCTATCCCCCAATCACCGCATCCTGGACACCAGGTTGGGTTATAACCGGAAAAATCCTGAATATCTGCCATTTTAAATTTTTTTTAATTTTGAATTGTAACTTTAACTTTTAACTTTTGACTTTTGAATTTTGAATTTTGAATTTATCTATAATTTCTTCTTTCATTATCGGTCTTCCGTCATATTTTAAAATTTTTTCTTTAATCTCTATTCCTGTTTCCATCATTAAAAGCCTGCCAAACTGCCCCCAAGAATTATTTTCAACTAAAATATATTTTTTATTTCTTTTAAAAAGATCTTTGATTTTTTCTTTATCTAAAGGATAAAGATGATTAAAATGATAAAAACCGGTTTTAATATTTTTTTCTCTTAATTGTTTTTGCGCTTCAAGAACAACTCCTTTGGTTGATCCCCAAGAAACAAAAATAATTTCTCCATCTTGATCACCATAAAAATTAGGCAACTGAAAATCATTTTCCAAATAAGTCTGCCATTTTTTATTTCTTTTATCCACCTGATCTTTTCTTGGTTCAGCTTCTTCTGTGGTATGACCATCTTCTAAATGTTCGTATGAATTAGCTTGATAATAATATCCTTTAACTCCGGGAAGTAATCTCTCGGAAATGCCATCATCAGTAACTTTATATCTTAAAAAAATTTTGCTTCTCTCTTTTTTTCCTTGATCTGGTAATTTTAAACTATCAATAAATTTTCCTCTTTGTACTTTATATTGATTAATAAATGAGTCAAGAAAATTTTTACTTACCGTTCTGTGACCTTCAGAAAGATACATATCGCTTAAAATAATCACTGGTAGTTGATAGATATCTGCTAAATTAAAAGCTTTACCTGTTAAAGTAATCATCTCTTCTTGATCGCCAGGAGCTAAAACTATTTTTGGAAACTCTCCATGACCAGCAAAAATAGAAAAAAGCAGATCTCCCTGTTCTGTCCAAGTTGGCATTCCGGTTGCCGGACCAGGCCGAGAAGCCAAAAAAACCACCAAAGGAATCTCAGCAACACCAGCAAAAGACAGCGATTCAACCATTAAAGCAAAACCACCGCCTGAAGTGCCAACAGCCGCTCTTGCTCCAGCAAAAGAAGCTCCTAAAGCAGTATTGATAACTGAGATTTCATCCTCAGCATGTCTGACAATCATCCCGGTTTTTTCCTGCCAGGAAGCTAAATTAGTCAAAACTGAAGATGAGGGAGTCATTGGATAAGCAGCATAAAACCGACAATCAGCAATCACTGCTGATAAAGAAAAAGCATCATTGCCGGTAATCACTAATTTTTCCTCCTTATTTTCTTTTTTAGCTAGCCAGTTTCTTTTTTCTTTAGTCTTTTTTAATCCTTCTTGATAACCTCGTCTGGCAAAACTTTGATTTAACTCAACAACTTCTTTTCCCTTTTTTTCAAACTGTTTTTCAATAATTTTTAAAAACTCATTAAGATCTCCTCCCAAAACTGCCAAAGAAGCTCCTAAAGCAAGAGTATTTTTCATCACCATCTCACCTTTTAGATCAGCGATAATTCTTTTAAAAGGAATATTCACTTTAATATAAAAATCACCCTCAATCAAAAAATCGTCTTCATCAAAGATGATGATTGAATTTTTCTTAAGACGAAATTTATGTTTATCAAAAGTCTCTTTGTTAAGACAAACCAAAACATCAATCTCTTTTTTTAAAGAGGTGATTTTATAATCAGCCACTCTCACCTCATAAGCATTATGACCGCCTCTTATTAAGGAAGGATACTCGACATAATCAACAATCTCATATCCTAAACGGGAAGCAATCTTTGAAAAAACAACCCCGGTAGTCATTATCCCAAAACCAGCTTCGCCGCCAATCTTCCAAGAAAAATCTATCATACTTTATTTAGGAAAAATTCTATTGCCTTTTTCATCTTCAATAAAAATCGCCGCTACCGGACAAGCTTTCGCTGCATCGATAATATTTTCTAAAGATTCTTCATCAATGGTTTTTAAAATAACAGCTTTAGCTTCATTATCCAAAGCAAAACTTTTTGAGGAAACAGCCACACAAGTAGCTGCTCCAATACAAAGATTTCTATCAACCCAGACTTTATAAGTTTTTTTGACCTTTACCGGTCCTGATGGATTTTTTTCATCCAAAAGATTATTTTTCATTTATAAATAATTTTTTTAAAGCTTCAAGAGGTAAAAGAGCGCATTTGACCCTATTTACCCCAAGATCAACTTTTAACATCTTAATGATAAAATTTTTATCAATTTTTTTCAACAAAGAAAGATCTTTTTTTAAAACAAAACTTGTCAGCATTGAGGCTGAAGCGATAGATATCGCGCAGCCAACTCCCTGAAACTTGATATCAACTATTTTATTATCTTTTAATTTTGCTGTCATTTCCAATCTGTCACCGCATAAAGGATTAGCCACCTGAACAAGATGAGTATAGTTTTTGACTCTACCAAAATTCTTTGGACTTTGATAATGATCAAGAATTATCTCTGAATAAATTGACATAAAAAATTAACCTAAAATTTTTTTTACTTCTTTTAAACCGGAAATTAATTGATCAATATCGTTTTCATCATTGTAAAGATAAAAACTGACTCTAACAGTTGCCTCTAAATTCAGACGATGATGAAGAGGCATGGCGCAATGATGACCTGCTCGAACAGCAATATTTTTTTCATCTAAAATTGAGGCAACATCATGAGGGTGATATTTTGAAAAAGAAAAAGCTACCAGTCCTCCACGATTATTGACATCCTGAGGACCAACAATTTTGATCTCAGGAAACTCTAAAGTCAATCTTTCCAAAAGATAACTAACTAATTTTTTTTCATAAGAAGCAATATTTTCCATGCCAATGTTTTTTAGATATTTAACTGCTTCTTTAAAAGCGATCACCTCGCCAATTGATGGAGTACCAGCTTCAAATTTATGAGGCGGCTTTTTAAAAAAACTTTTATCAAGATAAACCTCCTCAATCATCTCTCCGCCATACAAAAAAGGAAAAATCTCATCTAAAAGTTTTTTTCTTCCCCATAAAACACCAACGCCAGTTGGCCCAAGCATTTTATGAGAAGAAAAAGCTAAAAAATCAACATTTAAATCAAAAAGATCAATTTTTTTATGAGGAGCAGCTTGGGCAGCATCAACAATAACAATAATTTTTGGATTGATTTTTCTTGCTTCTTTAACAATCTCTTTTATCGGATTAACTACTCCTAAGACATTGGAAACATAAGTTAAGGTTAAAATTTTAGTTTTTTTGGTGATAATATTTTTCAAGGATACCTTTTGATTTTTGACTTTTGAATTTTGAATGTTTAAATATCCATCTTGATTAATATCTATTATTTTTAATAAAGCGCCGGTTTCCTGAGCTAATACCTGCCAGGGAACAAAATTTGAATGATGCTCCATAATTGTTGTGACAATCTCATCGCCTTTTTCGATAATCTTTCTTCCTAAAGCATAAGCAAGAAGATTGATTGATTCGGTGGTATTGCGAGTAAAAACTACTTCTTCAGGTCTAGCATTGATAAATTCAGCTACTACTTCTCTTGTTTTTTCATATTCTTGAGTTGCTTTTTCCGAGATTTTGTAAACCCCGCGAAAGATATTAGCTGAATAAGAAGAATAATACTCAACTAACTTTTCAATAACTGATCTTGGCTTAAGGCTGGTGGCTGTTGAGTCAAGATAAACTAAATGAGGTTGATTTTTAAAAATGGGAAAATCTTTTTTAAAATCTTGAAAATTCATAAAATTATTTTAACCTAAATTTTCTTTGATCTCACTAATAAATCCGTCAACTAAAAGTTTTTCTGCTTGTTTTTTTGTTAAGCCTCG
>JBBILA010000021.1:0-15877 GCA_037445105.1 Candidatus Microgenomates bacterium | reverse complement strand
TTTCAATTAAAATTATCCCTTATCAAAAATTAAACCAAAATAGTTTTTTAATTTTTTTTCATTTATTTCTTTTTTTGTTATAATATCCTATGCTCTATCACAAACTCTCCTGGCTTGATCTTGAAAAAGATACTTTGGTTTTGGCAAAAAAAATAAAAAAAGAAAAAATTGTTTTTGATAAAATTATCGCCATCGCTCGAGGCGGTTTGGTGATATCAAGAATTCTTTCTGATCTTCTTGATCTTCCAATCTCAAATATCGTCATCTCTTCATATAAAGATTTAAAACAATTAAAAGAACCGGAAATCATTGAAGAATCAACAGCAAAATTTGATAATCAGACTATCCTTCTTGTTGACGAGGTTTCCGACACTGGAAAAACTTTCCTTCGCGCTCTTTCTTATTTTAAAAATAAAAATGTTAAAAAAATCTATACCGCCACTCCTTATATCAAACCAAAAACCTCTTTTATCCCTGATTTTTGGGTAAAAAAAATTGATGCTTGGATTGTATTTCCTTACGACATTAAAGAAACTTATCAAGCATTGACTAAAAACTCATCTTCAAAAAAAGCCATAAAACTAATGAAAAAAATTGGGTTTAAAAAGTGGGAAACGGACATTATAAATTAAAAATTAAAAATTAAAAATTAAAAATTCAAAATTCAAAATTCAAAATTAAAATCTTGAAGAGATCCCTTTAGGAATTACAATCAAGAATCAAAAAATCATGAAAAATAAATTTGGAGAAAAATTAATAAATAGATCTTTTATTTTCGCAAAAAAAATGATTAAACTAGTAGATAAATTCCCCAATAAAAGATCATCTTGGGCAATATCAGACCAATTAATCAGAGCTTCAACAAGTATTGGAGCTAATATTATTGAAGCTCAAGCAGCTTCAAGTAAAAAAGATTTTATTAATTTTTTAAATCATGCTTTAAAAAGCGCTAACGAAACGAAATTTTGGTTGGCTCTATCAAAAGATATATTACCTTCATCTATTCAAAAAATAGAAAATTTAATCAAAGAAACAAATGAATTAGCTAATATTTTAGGCTCATCAATAATTAAACTAAAAAATAAATTTTGAATTTTTAATTTCAATTTTAAACTTTTAATTTTAAATTTTTAATTTGTATGAATTACAAACCCGCTCCGGAAATTAAAAAACAAATCGCCGTCCTAGTAAAACAATTAAAAATGACTCACATTGACCTCAAAAGAATTCATTGTATTCGTTCTTTTGATGCAAAAACTCGTGCCTATGCTCGAATTTGGGGAATGAGTAAATTATTTGCTGAAGTTGCCGGTATTAAACCTCATTACATCATTGAAGTCAACGCAAAACGTTTTGATAAATTACCCGATCGTGAAAAAATAAAAACCTTAATTCACGAACTAATGCATATTCCCAAAACCTTTTCCGGCGCTCTTCTCTCTCATCGAGGCCGTTACCATCGAATAAATGACAAAGAAGTCGAAAAAATCCTTAAAAATTTTGAAAAACAAAAAATCTAATTTTTACCTATGTTTTATCCTGTTCTAACAAGCCTTCCGCAACCTCGTAGGTTGCGGAAGGCATGTATAATAATTTTATGCGCCGAGGAATTGCCACTTTTACTTTAGACTGGGGAAAATGCCCGCCATGGCTATTTGAGCGAATGACTAAACTGGCAAGAGTCATCGCCATTGCCATGGTGGAAAATTTTGGACCGGAAGAATTTGTTAAAAGACTAGCTGATCCAGTTTGGTTTCAGTCTTTTGGGTCCCTTCTTGCCTTTGATTGGAACGCCTCTGGCTTAACAACAACAACCCTTGGGGCTTTAAAAACTGCTCTTTTTGGTTTAGAAAAAGATCTAGGAATCTTTATTGCCGGCGGTAAAGGAAAAACCTCTCGAAAAACACCAGACCAAATCATTGAAAAATCAGAGATGGCCAATTTAGAGTTAAAAAAAGCCAATCAACTTGTTTATCTTTCCCGACTAACCGCTAAAGTTGACTCAGCTTTAATCCAAGATGGTTTTCAGATTTATCATCACAATTTTATCTTTACTAAAACCGGTCATTGGACGGTGATTCAGCAAGGAATGAATACCAAGTGGCAAAAAGCCCGACGCTATCATTGGTATTCAGAAACAATTAAAGACCCAACCATCGAACCCCATCAAGGAATTCAAAGTGAGATTATCCTCCCAAAAGTTCTTAATCTAACCGCTAAAAAAAGTCTTCCCAATCGCCAAGGAATAATTGAAATTATTACTGATAAAAAAACCCTTCAATATGAAGTTAAAAGATTGATCAAAAAAAATAACGAACGTGAAAATCAATTAACTTTATTGAATCTATCCAATCGTGAATTTTATTCCCCAAAAGTCGTAAAAGAAACTTTTACTCCAAGACTGGAACAATCGATCCAACAAATTATTGAAAAACCAATTAAAAATTTTACGGACGTATTAATGACTGAAAAAGTCGGACCAAAAACCATCAGGGCACTAAGCTTAATCGCCGAGTTAATCACTGGCAGTCGACCTTCTTTTGAAGATCCTGTTCGCTATACTTTTGCCTTCGGTGGAAAAGACGGTATCCCCTATCCTGTTGATCGAAAAACCTACGATCAAACGATTGAGGTGATTGAAAAAGCGATTAAAAAATCGTCACTTTCATATTTTCAAAAAGAAAAACTTCTTCGAAGAAGTCAAAAATTATTTACTTTTTCAATACCTACCACCTCTTTGATAAAAAACTCACTTCCATCAGATTGAAAAACAATATACCCTGCATTGGTAATAGAATATAAATAAGATTCGTCCTCATCTTTGAAATATCCAACCTTAACTAAAAAAACGCGCATCAAGCCTCCATGAGAAACCAAAAGAACGTTTTTTCCAGCATAAGCAACAGCAATCTCGCGAACAAAAGTTAAAAAACGAGACATCAGTGCACTATCTCTCTCAATTTCAGGATCTTCCTTAATTAAAACTTTTCTTTCTTCATCTGTTAAAAAACTAATCCCCTTTTTAATCGCTTTTCTCCAAGCGATTAACCATAAAGAAGGTTTTCCTTCTAATTTTCCAAAAGCTCTTTCCCGCAAAAATCGGGTCGTTTTTACCAACAGCTTTTTTTCTTGAGCGATAATTTCCGCGGTTCTTTTTGCCCGAAGAAGATCAGATGAGAAAACTGCATCAAAATGAATATCTTTAAGTTTTTTTCCTAAATTATAAGCCTGAAATTCGCCATTTTTGTTTAAGGGAATATCGCTATGACCTTGGACTAACCCTTCAGTATTCCAATCAGTCTCTCCGTGACGAACCAAATAAAATGTGCAAAAATTTTTTTCATAAAAAAATATTTTATCAAAAATTAACATAAATGGTTTTGTTTTTTGATTTTAAACCGGAGATAATAGCGACTTGCGATAAAGAAACTTTAAAATATTGAGCAATAATTTTTATCACTTCTTGATTAGCTTTTCCTTTTTCGGGCAACTCTTTTACTTTAACAATAAAATGATTTTCATCAATTTTTTCAATTTTCTTTTCTTTTGCTTTTGTTTTTACTTTTATAAAAATTTTCATTTTTTATTTTAATATTTTTTAAAAAAGAAAGAAAAGCGCTTATTTTTCTTTTTTAAATTAAAATTTGCTAGCTAAAAAATAAGTAATTACAGAAACAAGCCCTCCAAGAGTCATTCCCCAAATCATATCAATAATCGTCATAAAAAGCGGCCAGTTTTTAAGAGTGGCAAGATTAGTTAAATCATAAGTTGCATATGTTATCAGTCCAAAAAGTCCTCCAAAAACTAAAGCCTGAATCAATGATTTTTTTTCAACAGAAGGAAAAATAACAAATAAAACTAACCCAACAATAAATAACAAATAAAAAATAATCGCCGCTAACCAATTGACTTCTTTTTTCATCAAAAGACCAATCTGACTACTATAAAAATCTTTAGCTACAACTCCAAGCCAGATCATATCTATAATAAAAAATACTGGTAAAGCAATAAGATAAAGCTTGAAAAACATATAGAAATTATATAAAAAACTGATTAAAAAAATAAGAAAAATGTTGATATTAAACCAGCGATTATCGTCGCAAGATAGACTAAAAACGAGTGTTATTTTTGTTTAACAATCGCAATTACTCCGGTAATAAATGACAAAATTTCGACAGTTAAACTAGAAACCATGGTAATTACTAAAACAGGTCTTGTAATAATTATTCATATTGACCATTAACCGAAAATAGTTTTAGGCATAAATTTTAAAAAAATACCTTTGGCCTAAACCGAAAAAAAGGTTGTAATTTTTTTTGGTGGTAAATTCTTTTTATTCCTCTTCAAAATAATCAGAATCTATCTTTTTAATATCATAGCTAGTTACTTTAGATACTCCCACGTCGTTCTCTATCATTAATTGTGCAAGTGTTTCTCCATCAATCAAAATAACTTTATGTGGAATTGTTCTCACATACTCTAAAGCATCTTTGGTAAAATTCGAAGTGGTTATAAATACGCCTTTACTTGCTCTTTGCCCAGCAAGACCTCCGACAAAATTTCTAACTTTTTTAGAACCAACAACATTTTCCCATCTTTTTGCTTGAATATAAACAACATCTAAACCAAGTTTATCTTCCTTAATAATTCCGTCTATACCACCATCGCCACTTTGTCCAATTGCTTTTCCGGCGTCTTTTAAAGAACCGCCATAAATCATCTTTGTTAACAACTCAAGTACTAATTTTTCAAAGAAACGAGGCGATGCTTTTTTAACCAGAGATAATAAAAGGCTAAATCTTTTTTGATTTTTTACCATATTCTAAAAGCTCTTGGGGTGTTTGTGATAAATTTTCCTCTTCTTTTACTTCTTCTCCTTTTTCTCTGCGAAGATTTCTGAATTATTTCTGAACTCAATAAATTGAAAGAATTGTTCTAGAAATTTTAAATTGATTTCTTTAGGATTTTTTTGCAAAACTTCTAGTCCTAAATCAGTTATTTTAAAATATGATTTTTTTGTTGATTCAAGTAACCCCGCTTTTTTGAGATATGTTCTTGCCCAACCTACCCGATTATCAATTATGTATTACTGCCCACTCGGCAAAACCTTTTTTCGCTCTTCTTCACTGAGATTAAAAGCGCTGGCTATATATTCAATAGCTTCTCTTATTGAGCGTTCTTTATTGTCTCCTGCAAATTTCAAGAGAGGAAGCATTATTGTTTGATAATCTGGTATTGGCATAGTTTATCTTCTATTATGAGTTGCAATAGAAACAATTTTAAAAATATTATCGCCAGATTTAAGAGCTTCTAGTAATTTCTTAAACATATATGCTGTTTCTAAATTAGTTTTTTCCTGAATCATTAAAAGTTTAGCTAATAAAATTAAAAATTTTATACTGTACTCTCCTTTTTTCCCTAATTCCTCATATTCTAAAATCTCTTTTTTGTTCTCCTCTAAAAGATTGTCAATACTTAAAATTTTCTTTCTTTCCTCATCACTTTTTAAAGGTTTAATTTGCGACCAAGTTTGAATAAGAAAATCTAAAAATCTTTTTGTATTTTCTTGATCGGCATGCATTTTAATAAGAATATCCACTGCCCAATGGATATGTTTTGGTGTTCTAATATTTGACCATTTACCCTTTTCTTTTTGTCTATATTTAATTAAAATATCGTATTTACTTAATGAACCTTGATATACCCCAATAATAAATCTACCATTTACTTGTGCCACAAATAAAGGCATATGAACTTTACCGTCTCTTTTAAAATCCATCGAAGGCAAATTAGCTATTTGTTTATTCATAGTTATTAAATAAATTTTGCTTATGATTTAAATTGTCTTCTAATTCTTCAAATCGTTTTATTGATAAATCTAAATATTTTTTTTCTGTGTCGATTCCTATAAATCTTCTCTTAAAAAGATATGCGGCTATACCAGTAGTTGAGCTCCCTGTAAATGGATCTAAAATCAAATCCCCCTTTTTAGTAGACGCAAGAACGATTCGTTTTAATAATTCTTCTGGTTTTTGAGTAGGGTGCTTACCAAATCTTTTTTCTATTGCTTTTGGGGTACTGATCGCCCACACCGAACGCATCTGCGAATTCGGCTTTTTAAGAAAATCTTCTGGCCAACTTCCCTCTTTCATTAATTTGTAATTGAAAAAGTGTTTAGCATTTTTATCTTTTTTTGCCCAAATAAGTGTTTCGTGGCTTGCTGTAAAATAACGACAACTTAAATTAGGCGGGGCATTTGGTTTAAACCAAGAAATATCATTAAGAATATGATAACCGGCAAGTTGTAGTGCAAAGCCGCATTGATAAATAGAATGGTATGTTCCGCTAATCCAAAGTGTTCCATGTGGTTTTAGTACACGCCTAATTGCTTTGATCCATCTGAGATGAAATTCAAAATCTTTTTCTACGCCATTGCTTTTGTCCCACTCCCCCTTATTAACACTAACCCGTCTTCCAGCATGTACAGTGAAACCACCATTAGAAAGCAAATAAGGAGGATCAGCGAAAACCATATCAATAGAATTTTCCGGAAGCTCTGCAAGAATGTCTAAACAATCAGCATGATATAAAACAAATCCCGGCTTCTCATAATACGGTTTATATTTTAAACCTATTTTTTTTGTGTTATTATTATTTATGAAGTTGATGTTTAAATTCTGCATATATCATTCATTAATTAATAATTTTTCCAATATAATGATACAAAATAAACTAAAATCAAGCAATAAATAAAAATTTAATTTTCATGAATTATTTTAAAATTTTGAAGAGTATAAAAACAATTTATGTTGCGGAGGAGGTGGGATTCGAACCCACGTGAGCCTTACAGCTCAAGGGTTTAGCAAACCCTCGCTTTGGACCACTCAGCCACTCCTCCAAAACTCGGTTTAGTCCCAGTAGCCACTTGCTAAATCGAAGATTTAGCTTAGTGCTACGGGATCCCGAAGTTGTAAGCTAATTTTTCAAATTAGCAACATACTTCTGGGACAAACCGCTGCCATCGACCACTAGGCGACTCCTCCAGAGACAATATAATTATACATTAGTAGTAAGTAGTAAGTATTAAGGATAATTGACCTAATTAACCTAATTGATCTAATTATTCTAATTGACCTAATTTCTAAACAAATAATAAATAAATTAATAAACAAATTTTTAATCAATAATATTAATATATTAATTATTAATCTATTAAAATATTGATTAAAAATTTATTATTAAATATTTATTATTTTTATATTATTTTTATTTATTTCAAATCTTAAATTTAGTTTTCAAAAAATCAATGATTTTTGTATGGATCTTCTCTTTCGGTAAAATTTTTCCATTAGAAACGCAATCAACCATCACCCAATGTTTGTTTTTTTTCACAAAATCAAGATACATTTCCTCAACTTTTTTCCGATAATCTATATCTTTTTCATGAATATCAAGCTTTTGACCTTTAAGATAACGGCGGTCACCTTTTTTCATCGTCAACTCAAGTCCTATCTGCCAAGGGACATAGAGATAAATGACTAAATTTTCTTTGGGTATTCGATGGACTTTGTACTCCAAATCATAAATCCATTTTAAAAATTCTTCCCTTTTCTTTTTATCTTCAAACTTTGCCCCTTGATAAGCCATACTTGAAGTAGCATAACGATTAACAACGATTATCCCTCCTTTTTTTAAAAAATCATCCATTTCTTTTTTAGCTGATGCTCTATCTAAAGCATAAGCCAGTGAGGCTAAATAAGGCGAAACTTGATCAATCGTCCCAAACTCACCTCTTAAAAATCTGGCAACTGTTTGACCATGAAATGATTGATAATAACGAGGAAAATCAAAATATTTTACCGGAATTTTCTTTTGTTTTAGATATTTAATCAAAAGTTCAGCCTGAGTCGCTTTTCCTGACCCATCTCCCCCATCAATCACAATCAAAATTCCTTTTCTCTTCTTAATGATTTCAATATGAGAAAGAAATTCTTTAATCCGATAATTAACATTATCTAGCTGATAATGTTCAAGAAAAAAATTATCTGAAGGATTGCCAGCAATCATTGGCGAGATTTTATCCTCCTCATCAGCATAAACCAATCCTAAAACTGGTTTTTTTTGAATTAGAGCATAAACAATCTCTCCACCGACTCCCAACGATGGCTTTGTAACTTCAGCAATAATACAATCGGCGTTATCGACTAATTTTTTCTGACGAGAAAAAATCTCTTCTTTCGTCAATTTTTTATCTCTTTCAAGAAGTTTTTTTGAAATAATTTGTTCACCAGAAATCAATTGAACGCGATTTTTTTTAATTTCTCTGATTATCTTTCGATAATTTTTTTTCAACTCGCCATCAAAAGAAGTTGAGGCAGTAAAATAAACCTTTAACATATTAGTGCCCCGAGGAGGATTTGAACCTCCAATCCCGATTTATCGGGAATACGCTCCTGAAGCGTACCTGTCTGCCAATTCCAGCACCGGGGCCACCTTAACTTTTAATTAATTATTTGAATTTTGTATTTTTTATTTTTTATTATAGAATAATATTTTATGGATATCAAAAAAGAATTGATTTTTAGCTTTATTGCTATTATCCTTTTTAGCTTTTTTCTTGTTAAGACAATCCAAAACTATTATAAAGAAAACTCATCTTTTTTTGCAAAAAACAATCAAAACAAACCTCAATCAACAAATTCATCTAATCAAAGCAACCAATATCAAACAATTATCTTAACTCTTGATGAGATTGCAAAGCATAACTCTGCTGATGATTGTTGGTTAATAATCAATAATAATGTCTATGAAGTAACCAACTATATTAATGATCATCCTGGCGGAGCTGAAAAAATTATCTTTTTTTGTGGCAAAGATGCAACAACTGCTTTTGCAACCAAAGGCAAAAAAAATAAACCTCACTCTTCATCAGCCAATCAAATCCTTGAATCGTTTAAGATCGGCTCTTTAAATCAACAAATAAAAATAAATCAAAATTCAAATAATCTTTTACCAAGTAGAAAAAATAATTATCAATTTAAAAAATTCGAAGAAGATGAAGATGACTAAAATTTATCTTTATGCCAGAACAATCCATCGGTTTTTAGTAATTATTATCTCCTTTTTAACCCTAATTATGGCAGGAACCGGAATAATTCTTCATCAAAACTCAGAAGGAGAAAGTTTACCTAAAAATATTGATGTTAATCTCGCCAGATACATTCATAATCAATTAAGTGTTTTATTTACAATTATTTTAATTTTAATGGCTTTATCGGGAATAATAATGTATATTTATCCGTTAATAAAGAAAAAATAATCAGAAAAGTTTTGTTATAATATTTTCAATATGGATGACTCAATAAAGATAATTTTAAAAAAATTGGATGATATTGATGCTCGTTTAAAAAATCTTGAAAGCCAAAATATAACCGACTCCGTTAATCAGGATCTTGGCAATCAAAAAGCAAGTCGTGATCCGCTATTTTCTAAAGCTTTAGAGATTATTGATAAGGTTGATGAAATATCAGCAAAAGAACTTTCTGATGCTTTAAAGATCGATATTAAACGAGCAGAAACAATCATGGATCAGCTAGAAGAAGCAGGTATTGGTATTTGCTATATGAAGGAAGTCTAAAACTTTATTTTCTTTTCAAAATCATCCGGATGAAACCAAAGCTGAGTGTCAGTAATAATCTCGGTTGTTTTATGACGATTAATCAAAAACAATTGAAATTCCTTTAAAAAATATTCTATAAAACTAAAAATTTTATCTAAAAAGCCAAAATTTTGACTTATCAATTGAACTTTTGACTTTTGAATTTTGAATTTTGAGTTTGCTATAAAAGCGTTTGGAAAAATTTTTTTTACCCATAGATTGGCTTCAAGAAATTTTTCATAAATTTGATCCTTATTGATAATTGGCTTCATCTGCAAAACCTCATGACCAACATAAAGACTGCGTTTAAATTTTGGCACAGCTAAATCTTTTTCATCAAAAAAAAGATTAAGACAGACTTTGTTAGTAAAACGTGAAACATGAAATGTAGAACTTTTGTCAGTGAATTTTCTTCTTATACCTAAAATTTCAGCTAAAAATAAAGCAATTATCCGCCCAGTAAACAAACGATTCTTGGCCGTAATGATAAATAAATCAATATCATCTTCTTCTTTTGCATTCATCATTGAGACAGAACCTGACAAGCCAATAAGCTTTATCTGAGGAAAAAAGGATAAAAATTTAATATAAATCTTAAAACGCAAATTGTTTAGTTTTTTTTGAGAAATTTTGAATTTTAAATTTTGAATTTTTAATTTTGAATTTTTAATTTCTATACTATACTCCCCTATAGTATATCTAATTGGATTTTTGCCAAAAGAAAATAGTTTTTTTTGACTCACCAACTTTTTTAACTCTTGTTTTAATTTTTCTCTGGTGATTTTTTTAGGAAAAAATTTATATATTTCCTCAAACGAAGGATAATAATCAAAAATAGAAAAATACTTAATTGTCTGAAAAATATTTTTTTCCATTAATCTTGCCTCCGCAACCTACGCGGTTGCGGACGGCCTGTTGGGACAATTAAAAAACCTTATAAATTTTAAATTTTTAATTTTTCTTTTATCACTAACCAAACAAATTCAATTAATCTTAACTGTCTTTTCCATCTCCAAGGTTGAATGATTAATCTAAAAAACCACTCAAGACCAAGTTTTCGAAAAAAAACTGGCGCTCGAGGGACTCTTCCCCCTAAAAAATCAAAAGCTCCACCCACTCCCATCACTAAGCAATGATTAAATTTATCTTTATGACGCTCTATCCATAATTCCTGATCAGGTGAACCAAAAGCAACAAAAACAAAATGGGGCTTATAGAGGCTTACTATTGAAAAAATCTTTTTTTCTTCATTTTTTTGGGGATTTTTTATATTTTTTATCCCCTCAATCCCTTTGAATTTAGCCTGAGGATGTTTTTGAGAATAGCAATCAGCAAGACTCTCTGCTAATTTTTCTTTTCCACCAATAAAAAGCACTCTTAAGCTCATTTTAGAAGCTAGATTTAATAAATCTTCCATTAAGTCAACTCCGGTTAATTTTTCTAGCTTCAAATTAAAAAAATAGCCTGCCATTACAACCCCGATACCATCTATTATTTTGATTTGGGCTTTATTAAGAACCTCTTTAAACTTTTCATTTCTATAAGCAATGACTAAGTTTTCAGGATTTAAAGAAACAATATGAAAAAATTTTTCTTTATTTTTAATGAATTTTATAATTTTCTCTAGGACTTCTTTTTTTGATTGTTGATAAACTTTAATACCAAGAATTTTTTTGTTAGTCATATCTTATTTAATTTTTATAGGATAAAAATAATTTTTCTTATTTTTTATTTCTTTATTGATTTCGTTCAAATTTTTTAAATATAATTTAAATTATTTTAAAAATCTAAATATAAAAAAATTCTTTAAAATAAAATTTTTATAAAAAATTATACTATAATTTATATTAAAAATTTAAAATTAAAAAATTAACCAAAATTAAAAAAATAAAATAATTATTACTATAAGATTATTTAATTGCTTGCTTAAAATTATCAAGATTCTCAATCACCATACCTACTCCTCTTATCACACAAAACAAAGGTTCATCAACAACAAAGGCTGGTACACCAGTATAATAACTAATATATCTATCAATATTTGTCAAAAGAGCGCTTCCACCTGATAAAATAATTCCTTTATCAACAATATCAGCTGCAAGTTCGGGTGGCGTCTGAGATAATACCTCTTTTATCCCGTCTAAAATACTTTTTAAAGGCTTAACTATTGCCTCATGAACAGAGATTTCATCTATTTCAAAGATCTTTGGAAGGCCTGTTTGAAAATCTCGACCTTTAATCTCCATCTTTCTTACTTTTCCTTGTTTTTTAATTTCTTCATCAATAAAAGCATTACCAATCTTAATTTTTATATCTTCAGCTGTTCTTTCTCCAATAATAATATTGTATTTTTTTCTTAAATGATTAAGAATAGCTTCATCAAACTTTGTGCCAGCAACTCTGACAGTTTTATAAGAAACAAGCTGTCCTAAGGAGATAACCGCTATTTCGGTGGTTCCTCCTCCAATATTAACAATCATATGGCCGGACGGCTGAGAAATAGGAATTTTGGCGCCAATCGCTGCTGCCAATGGCTCTTCAATCAGATAAACATCGCTGGCGCCGGCATTTTTGCAAGCAGAAACCACCGCTCTTTTTTCAACCTGTGATGATCCTCCGGGAATAGATATCATCACTTCAGGCCAAAACACCTTTCCTTTTAAAGCTTTTTTTAAAAAATAAGTTATCATCGCTAAAGTTGTTGTGTAATCAGCAATCACTCCTTCCTTCATTGGTCTTGAAACAACAATTGACCCGGGAGTTCTACCTAACATCTCCTTTGCCTCATCACCAACAGCTAAAATCTTTTTTCCTGAAGAAAAATTTTCTAAAGAATAAGCAACAACAGTTGGTTCATTTAAAACAATTCCTTTTTCTTTCACATAAACTAAAGTATTAGCTGTCCCCAAATCAATACCGATTTTTTGACGAAAGAACATATCTATTATTGTATAATATAAAAACAAAATATGAAAATCCTTTATAGATTGATGTTTTTTGTTATATTTGTTATAATTTTAGTTATAGTTATTGCTTATGCTCGAGGTTATAGAATTAATATCAAAGAAAGATCCCTCTCTTCAACAGGTATTATCGCTATCACCTCTTATCCAAAAACAGCCAAGGTATACATTAACGATGAATTTAAAGGAGTAACCGATATTAATCTGACTCTTTCTCCAGGAAAATACAAAGTTGAAATAAAAAAAGAAGGATATCTAACCTGGGAAAAAACTATTGTTTTAAAAGGAGAGCTTGTTGTTAATCTTGATCCAACTCTTTTTCCTACTAATCCCTCACTTTCTCCTTTAACTAATATTGGAGTAATAAAAGCTCTACCAATTGATGACTCAAACAAAACTTTGATTTTTTCTGATACTGGTATATATATTTTTGAAGCAGTAAAAAGACCGCTTTCTTTTCCTCCCTTAAAACTTATTGCTAAAAAAGAACTTTTTCCAGAAAACTTTGATTTTGAAAAAACTCAGGTATTTTTCTCCCCTGATTTTAAACAAGCAATTATTGATGATTATCTTTTATCTCTTGAGGAAGAAAATCAATCTCTTATTGATTTATCTGTCTCTTTAGAATCAAAAAACAATCTTCTAGCTGCTTGGGAAGAGAAAAAACAAAGTAATAATTTAAAAATTCTTGAAACTTTTCCCCAGGATTTTGAAAAAATCGCCTCAGATTCTTTTAAAATTATCAGCTTTTCACCTTCAAATGATAAAATCCTTTATCAAAGTAAAAAAAATCTTACTTTACCAATCATTATCTCTCCTCGCCTAATCTCCACCAATCAATCCCAAGAGCAAAGAGAGCTAAAAAAAGACTATTTTTATATCTATGATAGAAAAGAAGACAAAAATTACGAGTTAGGAAAAAATAATTTTGATTTTCAATGGTATATCAACTCGAAAAATCTTTTTTTTCAAGAAGACAAAAAAATCTCGGTAATTGATTATGATAACACTAATAAAAAAACTGTTTATTCTGGACCTTTTGAAAAAGGGTTTTTTACAATTTCCTCTGATGGCCAGCTAATCATCTTAGCTAATCTTAATCCTGAAGCTAATCCTCTTCCTGATCTTTATCTTATCAGTATTAGATAAATTATCTTTTTGAATAAAAATAAGCTGCCTCAAGAAAACTTAAAAATACCGGATGAGGTGAAAAAGGCAAGCTTTTGTACTCAGGATGACCTTGAGTACCAATAAAAAAAGGATGAATATTTTGAGGCAACTCTATCATCTCTACAAAAAAATTATCTGGACTTGTCCCTGAGATAATCAAACCATTTTTTTCTAAAATCTCTCGATAGTTATTGTTGACCTCATAACGATGTCTATGCCGTTCTGAGATTACTTCTTTTTTATATATTTTATAAGCTAAACTGCCTTTTTTTAAAATACATCTAAATCCTCCAAGTCTCATGCTTACCCCATTACCTTTTATTTTTTGATATTTTGGATCAAAAGGAATATCATGAATTACTGGATGTTTAGTTTTTGGATTAACCTCGGTTGTATGAGCATCCTTTAAGCCACAGACATTTCTGGCGTATTCAACAATCGCTAACTGCATCCCATAACAAAGCCCTAAATAAGGTATTTTATTTTCCCGAGCAAAACGGCAGGCTAAAATCTTTCCCTCAACTCCCCGAGATCCCCAGCCAATAGGAACAATAATTCCATCGGGATTATCAAGAAGCTTTACTCCTTCTTTTTCTAATTTTTCACTATTGATCCATAAAATCTCCAGCTGAAAACCTTTTTTCCATGAAGCATGATCCAAAGCATCAAACAAAGCTGCATAAGAATCTCTTAACTGATAATCACCTGTTCCAAAATACTTGCCAACAATGGCGATTTTAATTTTTTTCTCTTTTTTTTGATAAATTGAGCTAACTAAGTTTTTCCAGTCATCAAGATTTGGTTTTTTTATCTTAAGTTTTAATTTTTGAAGAATTTTTCTTGTTAAATCTTGCTTTTCAAGAATTAAAGGCACTTCATAAGGATTTTTCACGTCTGGATTAGAGATAATATTTTCTGGATTTAGATTGCAAAATAAAGCAAAACGATCAAGTCTTCTTTTATCAAGAAAAACCTCGCTTCTGGCAATAATAAAATCTGGCTGAATCCCCATTGAGTTTAAAGTCTTAACTGAAAGCTGGGTTGGTTTAGTTTTTGGCTCACCTAAATGCTTTGGAGTTGGTACATAAGAAACATGAATATGAACAACATCGTCTGGATTTTTTAAAGTGAGTTGTCTTGCTGCCTCATAATATAAAACATTTTGATACTCACCAGCTGTTCCCCCAAGCTCAATAACAACAATATCAGCTGTGGTTTTTTTTCCTAAAAGATTAATCCTTCTTAGAATCTCATCGGTGATATGAGGAATAGCCTCAACATCTTCTCCTTCATAAACAAAATCTCTCTCCTTATCAATCACGGTTTTATATATCTGACCCATGGTAACAAAGTTTAAAGATGACATCTCTTCTCCTAAAAATTTTTCATAAGTGCCAATATCCATATCAGCCTCTGTACCATCTTCGCATAAAAAAGGATCTCCGTGCTCTATCGGATTTATGGTTCCGGCATCCATATTAAGGTAGTTTTCAAATTTAATCGGCGCTACTTTATAACCAGCTTTTTTAAGAAGAAGAGAGATGGAGGCTGAAGTTATCCCTTTACCAATTCCCGAAATCACTCCTCCGGAGATAAAGATATATTTCATAAAAATAAATTATAACACAATAAAAATCCTAATTTTTATATAAAAAATACCTTGTCCCAACAGGCCGTCCGCAACCGCGTAGGTTGCGGAAGGCAAACTTACAATTTACTCGGCAACACGAACAGCAAAAACAAGAAGTCTTTTCAAGGTTGTTCCTGGAGGCCAACAGGTCTGAAGAGTCAAAAATTCTCTATTAGTTTTTCTTGTCAAATACTGAATTTGCGACGGATCAACTATCTCTTTTCCAATCACTTTATAAAGATATCGTTGACCTTTGTAAAAAAGATTAACCTCATCGCCTTTTTCTAATTTATACAAAAGATAAAAAACCGCGTTATAATTTGAGACATTCCAAAAATAATCAGTTGAGTGAGCAAAAAGAAAGATGTGACCACCTTCGCCTGGAAAAGCTGTCCCGGCTGCATGAGCAACTCCTTTTTCTAAAACATCAAGATAATCTTTTTCATCAGCTGGATT
>JBBILA010000020.1:0-15935 GCA_037445105.1 Candidatus Microgenomates bacterium | reverse complement strand
ATTTTTTCTACGTTTCATGTTTCATGTTTTATGTTTTATGTTTCAATTAGGTAAATTAGGTCAATTAGAATAATTAGGTTAATTAGGTTAATTATTCTTAATACTTATTACTCTTTTCTTGTTGTTAATTTTGAAAAAATTAAGTAAAATATCTATTAATTAAAAATTGCTTGAAGGAATTATTTATTTAATTTTTAAAAATGTTGTTAATAAGTTTTAATTTATTTTTTATAATAAATCTGAATTGATAACGGGTTGTTTCTGCTTCCTTCAAGCTTCATAATTATAAAAATCTATGCTACAAAAATTTTTTAAAAAATTTTTATCAATCAGTAAAGAAAAAGAAACTCTTTTAGCAAAGGCTAAAAAACAAGCTGAAGAGATTATCTGGCAGGCAAAACAAGAGGCTGAAAAAATAAAAAAAGAAGCAGAAAAAAAAGCTTTAGAAACAGCCTCAAGCGCTCTTGAGGTTGAAAGAAGACTTTCAAAAAAAGAAGAAATTTTAGAGGAAAGAGAAAATCTTCTTCAAAAAAAAGAACAATCAATCAATGATATTAAAAATCATATTGAAAAACTGAAAAAAGATCTTGAAGATAAAAAAACTGAAATGCTTTCCAAACTAGAGAAAATTGCTAAAATGACAAAAGATGAAGCTAAAGACTTACTTCTTCGTGGATGGGAAGAAAAGCTTAAAGAAGAGATTGCTAAAAAAATAAAATTAGCTGAAGAAGAGATTAAAAAAACCGCTGAGGAAAAAGCAAAAAATATTTTGGTTGATGCAATGCGTTATGGAGCAGTTGATTATACTGCTGAGTATACCTTGTCAATTGTTAATCTGCCAAGTGAAGATTATAAAGGAAGAATTATTGGCAAAGACGGAAGAAATATTCGGGCTTTTGAATTAGCAACCGGCGTTGATGTTGATTTAGAAGAAGAAAAAGTTATTAAGCTTTCATCTTTTGATGGATTAAAAAGAGAGATTGCTCGCCTATCTCTTGAAAGATTAATCAAAGATGGAAGAATTCAACCTCAAAGAATTGAGGAAATTGTCAGAAAAACCAAAGAAGATATTGAAAAAGAGATTTATAAAATTGGTGAAGATCTAGCTCATCGGGTTGGTGTTTTTAACCTACCTTCAGAAATTGTTAAAGCTTTAGGAAAATTTAAATACCGATTTTCTTATGGTCAAAATTTAATTGTTCATACTCTTGAGGAAACAAAAATTGGCACAGCTTTAGCTTATGAACTTAAAGCTGATGTTAATGTCGTTAAGCTTGGTTGTCTTTTACATGATATTGGTAAGGTAATCACTGATAAGGAGGGATCCCATGTTGAGCTTGGTGTTGAACTTTTAAAAAAATATCGTTTTCCACAAAAAGTCATTGATTGTGTTGCTGCCCATCATGAAGATATTCCTTTTCCATCGGTTGAGGCAGTGATTGTTTATATCGCTGATGCGGTTTCAGGCGGTCGCCCAGGAGCAAGACATGAAGATTTTGAAGAATATTTAAAAAGAATTAAAACTATTGAAGATGTTGCTAAATCAAAAAAAGGCGTCAAAGACGCTTATGCTTTACAGGCAGGAAGAGAATTAAGGGTAATTGTTAAACCAGAAGAGATAACCGATGATGAGGCAATTATTTTAGCAGAAAAAATTAAAGAAGAACTTGAAGAAAAATTTGAAGTTTTTCCTGGTCAGATAAAAATTACTGTTATTAGAGAGACAAGAGCAGAAGCAGTAACCAAAATATAAAACCTCTTGCAATAAAAAAATAAATTATTTAATATTAATAGTTGTTTAAAAATTTTATTTTTTTAATATGGGAGTTATTAAAAGCAATCAGGAAAATTTTCAAAAGGATGTTCTTGATAAAAAAGGATTAGTTTTGGTTGATTTTTATGCTGATTGGTGTGGTCCTTGCCGAATGACAGGACCAATTATTGAAGAATTAGCCAATGAATTAAAAGACATTTTTTTTGTAAAAGTCAATGTTGATGAAAACTCTCAGCTGGCTTCAAATTATCAGGTTTTTTCCATTCCCACTTTTATTATTTTTAAAGACGGACAACCAGTCCATCAGTTTGTTGGTGCTATGGGAAAAGAGGGATTTTTAGCTGAAATTGAAAAAGCAAAAAATATTTAATTTTTAAATACTCTTACTACTTTTCCGTGAATAATTTTTAAAGTAAGATGAGCTTTAGCCAAAAGATAAACTGCTAAAGTTGCTAACCATCTCAAACTAGAAGTAATGGGTGCTTTCAGGCCAACAACAATTTTTTCATCAGAGATAGGAAGCTTTATGTTTTGATAGTTGTTAAACTGAGTTGGTGAGGTTGGTTGAAGACCTAATTTTTTTAAATCAGGAGGAAGTTCAATTGTTTCTTGTCGAGGAGAAACAAAAGGTCGGACTTCTTTATCAACCTGAGGTTCAACAACCTCTTTGATTTCGATTTTTTCTGTTGATATTGGTTCAGCTTCTTTAGGCAAACTAATTTCTTGATCATAAGAATTGTTAACACTACTATTACTTTTATATTTTTGAACTAAATCATCAATATTAGTAAAGTTATTAGTCATATTTTTATTATATCTGATTAATATTAATAAAATTTTTTAGTTAAAAAAGTATATGAAAGTTCAAGATTTAAAAATTTATTTTAAGTTTTTTTTATAAAATTATTTCTTTATTTTTATTATAAAATCTCGCTATTATAAAAAATAAATCAGATAAACGATTAAGATAAGCAGTGATTTTAATATTTTTTATTTTTTGATTATTGTTAAAAAACCTAACAACATTTCTCTCCCCTTTTCGGCAAAAAACTCGCAGTATATGAAATAAAGATGAAGTTTTTGTCCCACCGGGGATAATAAAGTTTTTTAATGGTTTAAGATTTTTTTCAATCTCATCAATCATCTTTTCAAAATCTCTAGTTCTTTTTTCTAAAAAATTTAAGTTAACTGGCGCATTGGCTAAAAAAGACATAATCTGATAAAGATCTTTTTGGATTTCAAGAAGAAGACTTTTGTATTTTTTATTTTTTATTTGAGAATTAACAAAACCAATAAAACTTGTCAGCTCATCAATTGATCCATAAGCTTCAACTTGTAAATCTGATTTTGCTACTTTTTTTCCACCATAAACAAAAGTTTCTCCTTTATCCCCTGTTTTTGTATAAATACTCATAAATTATTTTTTATTTAACATTCGCTATATCCGCATTCATAACATTTTTTACAACCTTCTTCATGGACAAGACTAACCTCTCCACAAGATGGGCAAAGATCAAAAGAGACAGAGTTTTCTGATAATGATTGCTGGATTAAGGTTTGTTGGGTGACAGCGCTGACAAGTTTGGCAGTTTCTTTTTTATTGTCGGTTTTTAGAGAACCATTTTCATTTTTGATATTATTTCCATCTAGACCATAATGAATTGCTAAAACTTTAGCGACAGCATCAGGAAGGCTTCTTATTTTATCTTTTCCAAAACCACTAATTCTTGCTCCGCCAATTCCTTTTAATTGATCAATGATTTCTCTGACTCTTACCTCAACAGGTAAATGAGAAGAGAATCTTAAAGCCACTGATACCATTCTTCCTAATCCTTCTGCCATCGCATAAATATCACTTCCCGCTTTACCGACGGTGATAAACATTTCCAATGGTTCTGGAGGATTACCGCCATTAGTATTTATAGTGATAAAAGCAACACCAACCGGTGTTTGAATTTTATAAGTTGAGCCGTGAACAACCATCGGTCTTGGTTTGATAGTATATGCCGGTGGGGTAACTGTTTTTTGTTCTTGAGTTGATTTTTTCTCCCCTTCTGACTTTCTTTCTAAGACTCCTTCTCTTGATCCTTCTCTCATATAAGCAATTCCTTTACAACCCAGCTTGTAAGCTAAAGTATAAAGTTTTTTTACATCTTCAACTGTGTGGGTTTTTGGGGCGTTGACTGTTTTTGAGATTGAAGCATCAACATATTTTTGAATTAATCCTTGAACTCTGACATGATCTTCGGGGGTTAAATCATTAGCTGATACAAACCATTCGGGCTTTTTGATTTTTCCTTCTTTTATTTCTTTTTCATGTTTTTTATACCAGGCATCATATAGATGATGTCTTACAACATGATCTCCAAGCCGATCATGGCGATAAAACTCAAATTCAAAAACTGGTTCAATACCACTTGAGGTATTAGCCATAAGAGAGGTTGAACCAGTTGGCGCTTGCATTAATAAAAGCGAGTTTCTAATCCCGTATTTTTTGATTGATTTTTTAATATCATCAGGAAGTTGTTTAACAAACCCTCCTTTAAGATAAAGTTTTTTATCAAATTTTGGAAAACTTCCTTTTTCTTTTGCAATTAAAGATGAGGCTAAATAAGCTTCATCACGAATTAATTTATAAACTTTATCAATAAATTTAAGAGATTCCTCTGATCCATAACGAAGGTGAAGTTTTATTAAAGCATCTCCTAAACCCATCGTTCCCAGACCGATTCTTCTTTCTCCTTCAAGCTGAGTCTTTCTTATTCCTTCGAAAACATAAGGATCCATATCAACAACATTATCTTGAAAGCGAACAGCGACTCTTACAAGTTTTTTTAAAGTCTCAAAATCAAATCTTCCTCTTTCATCAATATCTTCTTGTTTAACCAAAGCAGAGAGATTAATTGAACCAAGATTACAGACTCCCCAAGCCGGTAGACCTTCTTCACCGCAAGGATTCACACAAATGATTTTATTCCAATAATAATTATTATAAAGCTTGTTATAACGCTCCATAAAAACTACCCCTGGCTCAGCAGATTTCCAAGCCGCCTCAGCAATCAGATCCCAGATTTTTCTTGCCTTAACAACTTTGTAAACAATAATTTTTTTACCCATTTTTTTCCACTCTTCAAGATCGCCTGTCCATTTTTCATCATAATCAGGATCATTAGTGTCAGGAAAAACTAAAGGCCAGTCTTCATCTTTTTCAACTGCTTTCATAAAAGAATCAGAGATACATAGAGAAAGATTAGCACCATTAATTTTTCTTAAGTCTTGTTTAACAGTGATAAATTCTTCAATATCCGGATGCCAGTCCCAAAGCATAAGCATTAATGCTCCTCTTCTTGTTCCTCCTTGTTGGATGATATCTTTTGTTGCTACTGAAAAAAGCTCCGCCCAGTTTACTGGTCCTGAAGAAAAACCATTAACTTTTTTTACTCTTGCTCCTCGCGGTCGAAGCGATGAAAGATTGATACCGACTCCCCCGCCTCTTGCCATAATCTCAACCATATTTTCAAGAGTTTTTAAAATACCTGATCTTGAGTCTTTTGGTGATGGAATAACATAACAATTATAAAAAGAGACTTCATAGCCAGTACCAGCTCCTGAAAGAATTCTTCCTCCAGGAACATATTTAAAATCTTTCATTGCTTGATAAAATTCTTCTTCCCATTTTTTTCTTTTTTCTTTTTTTTCTACAGCGGAGACTGCTTTAGCAATTCTTCGCCACATCTCTTCAGGAGTTTTTTCGATTGGGTGACCTTTTTTATCTTTTAATGCATAACGATCAAGAAAGACTTTTTCTGAAAGACCAGAGAGTTTCATATATTTTTTAAAATTAATTTTTAATTAGTTTTTTTAATTCAGCTTCAAAATCTTCTAAATCAACAAATCTTTTAAAAACCGCGGCAAATCTAATATAGGCAATTTTATCGATTTTTTTTAATTTTTTAGCAACTAGTTTACCAATATCTTTGCTTTCAATTTCAGTGGTTTCTTTTTGTTTTAATTCTGATTCAATCTCATCAATTAGTTTTTCAATCTGCTCGCTTGTCACAGTTGTCTTTTCACAAGGTAAAAGAACGCTTCTTCTTAACTTTTCTTTATCAAATCTTTCTCGTCTGCCATCTCTTTTAATCACTAAAATTGGCAACTCTTCAACCCTTTCATAAGTAGTAAAGCGTTTTTGACATTTTGGACATTGGCGTCTTCTTCTTATTGCTAATCCTTCATCAGCTAATCTTGTTTCAACCACCTCAGTATCTTTATTTTTACAAAAAATACATAACATACAATTAGTGTAATTAAAAATTTAAAGCACTAATAGTAGTTTTGCAAGAGGTCAAAATATATAAAAACTATATCAGCAAAAAAATTAGCCTCAAAAAATTAATTAAGAAAACTAAAATCAAAAAATCGAAAAAAAATATGAACAAAAATAGAACTTAAAACATCTAATGCCTAACAAGTAAGTAGAAAGTATTAAGTATTAAGTATTAAGAATTAAGAATAATTGACCTAATTGACCTAATTATTCTAATTGACCTAATTTCTAAACAAATAATAAATAAATTAATAAAAACAAATTTTTAATCAATAATAAAATAAATCAATATCTAATTTTAAATTTTTAATTAAACTTTTGCCTTTTAACTTTTGACTTTTGACTTTTGAATTTTGAATTTCTATCATATTTTTATGTCTTTAATCGAGATGGTTTTTCCTCGATTTTGCTTAGGATGTTTTCTTCCTGGAAGATATCTTTGTCCTTCTTGTCAAAAAAAATTTTTTATTCCAAAAAGCTATTTTTGTTTTCATTGTAAAAAGTCAAGTCTTTATGGTTTAACCCATGATCTTTGTCTAAAAAAATTTAACATTGATGGAGTGATCTATCTTTTTTATTACAACAACTTTTTAAAAAAAATTATTAAAAATTTTAAGTATCGTTTAGCAAAAGAGGTTTGGAATGAATTAAAAAATAATTTTAACGAAGAGATTATTAAAAAAATAGGTTTTTATAAAAAACTTTCCGGAAATATTTTTCTTCAGCCGATTCCTCTTTCAAAGAAAAAATTAAAAGAGCGGGGCTTTAATCAAGCTTATTTAATCGCTCAATTTTTTCAAAATTATTTAAAGTATCCACTAGCTGATTTTTTAATAAGAAAGAAAGACAAGAAGCCTCAAGCTGAAATAAAAACTAAAAAGCAAAGATATCTAAATTTAAAGGGTGCTTTTGATATCAATAAAAAAGAATTAGAAAAGATAAAAGATAAAAATGATTTAAAAATTATTTTAATTGATGATCTAATCACTACTGGCTCAACTCTAAAAGAAGCTGCAAGAGTTTTAAAAAAATCAGGATTTAAAAAAGTTTTTGCTTTAACTCTAGCTAAAGGTTAGCTTTTATTATAAAATAAAAACATGAAAACTTATAAAATTGAGATTTCCTCAAAGACAATTGTTTTTTCAATTTTTTTTATTTTGTTTTTATTTTTTCTTTGGCAGATTAAAGATTTAATTTTTTCTTTATTTATTGGTTTTATTTTATCAGGAGCTCTCAAACCTTTTGTTGATTTTTTAGAAACAAAAAAAATCCCTCGCCATATCTCATCTTTTTTTGTATACGTTATTTTTATTAGCTTATTTTTTATTTTGTTTTATTTAATTTTTCCACCAATTTTAAAAGAGATGAGTGTTCTTTTTACCAATCTTCCTTCAATGGCAAAAAATATTCCTGAATTAAAAAACTTTATTGATTTTAATTTTATTAATAATAATCTTCCTAATCTGACTAATAATATTTTTGGCTTTATTAAAGGATTTTTTTCTAATATTTTTTTTATCGTATCGACTTTATTTTTTGGTTTTTATTTATTAATGGATAATAAATTCATTAAAAAAACTCTTCAAATTTTTTATGATGATCAGTATGCCCAGAAAATAAATTACATAATTGAAAAAGGACAAAGAAAAACGGCTTTTTGGTTTTGGGGAGAGATGATTTTGATGATTGTTGTTGGTTTTTTGACTTATTTAGGTTTGCTTTTTTTTGGCTTTCAAAAATATGCTTTGGCTTTAGCTGTTTTAGCAGGGTTTTTGGAAATCATTCCTAATGTAGGACCGATTATTTCCGCTATACCGGCAGTGATTATCGGCCTTTCTCAGTCTTTTAGTTTAGGTTTATCAATGATTGGACTTTATATCATCGTTCAGCAACTTGAAAATAATTTAATTGTTCCTTTGATAATGAAAAAAATTGTTGGCGTTCACCCAATTATCAGCCTGATGGCATTGTTGATTGGTGGTAGATTGGCCGGAGTTTTGGGAGTTCTTTTGTCATTACCAATGGTAATTTTTATTGAAACTTTAATTTTGGAATGGCAAAAAGAGCGTTAAAATAATCTCTTCGGTAAAACTTCGGATATTTTGCGGGAATTTTAATTATTAAATCTTTCTTTGTTAGGATTATAAACATAAAAATAATAGATACCTAAAGTAAAAAGTTGAGAAAATAAACTAGTAAAAAAAACAGAGAGATTTTGAAATTCTTTTATTGATATATATAAGTTAAATTCTGAAATTATTGCAATAATAACATAAACATAAACAACCCATTTTTTTAAATTAAACAATCCATATATTTTTAATAAGATGATAATTAAAGCAATTATAGAAAATAAAATATTTGTATTTTTGAAAAAATAAGGAATATTCAAAAATTCAATAATTATTAAAGCTAAGATAATAGTTGGTTTTTCAAACTTTGAATCTAATTTTAAGAGCCGAATTAAAAAAGAAAAGAATTTTAATTGGAGTAAAATATAAATAGGTGTTAATAATAACCCAAAAATCAATCCAAAACTTAAAGTGTTCATATTTTAAATATGATACATTAAATATTTTTTTTATAGTGTAATTTAATATAATTTTTACTGTGTTATAATCATTTTTTATGAAGATTGCCATTTTAGGCGGGGGTTTAACCGGATTAACAGCATCTTATTATCTAGCTAAAAAAAATCATCAGGTGATAATTTTTGAGAAAAACTCTTCTCTTGGCGGATTAGCCTCAGGTTTTAAAAGTCCGGGCTGGAATTGGTATCTTGATTATGCTTATCATCATCTTTTTGCCAATGATTTTGAGATAATAAGTTTTGCTAAAGAGATTGGTTTTAATAAGATTTTTTTTCAATCTCCAAAAACTGACTCAATTTTTGATGACTTAAAAATTTACCCAATGGATAATCCAATTGATTTTCTTAAATTCCCCTATCTTAATATAATTGATAAATTAAGAGCCGGCGCAGTTTTGGCTTTTTTGAAAGCCTCGCCTTTTTTAAAGACTTATGAGAAATATACTGCTGAAGATTTTCTTAAAAAAACAATGGGTGATCAGGTTTGGAAAAGACTATGGCAAGAGCTTTTTCGGAAAAAATTCGGAGATTATGCGGGAATTATTTTAGCTTCTTTTTTTTGGGCAAGGATAAAAAAAAGAACAAAAAAATTAGGTTATATAGAAGGAGGATTTCAAACATTTGTTAATTACTTGGAAGACTGTTTAAAAAGTTTAAAGGTTAAAATCTTTAAAGGTTGTCAAATCAAAGAGATAACAAAAAGAGAAGGAAAGTATTATCTAGTGTGTCATTCCCGCGGAGGCGGGAATCTAATCCTTAATCGCGTCGAAGATGATTTTGATGTCATTGTATCAACTCTTCCAACTCCAATTATGGTTAAGCTGACAGAAGATATTTTTCCCGCAGAATTCCTGCAGAAATTCCGCAAGCTTCGATATCTTCATGCTTTAACTTTAATTTTAGAATCAAGAAAACCGCTTCTTAAAAAAACTTATTGGCTTAATGTGTTAACAAAAGATATTCCAATAATGGGGATAGTCCAGCATACTAATTTTATTGATAAAAAATATTATCGAGAAAACCACCTTTGTTATTTAGGTTGGTATTTAAAAGAAAATGATAAAAAATTAAAGATGACAAAAGAAGAACTTTTAAAATATGTTTTGCCTTATTTAAGAAAAATTAATCCTCAGTTTCCATCATCAATTTTAAATACTTATCTTTTTAAAGCTTCATACGCTCAGCCGATTTTTGATAAATTTTTTTTAAAAAATAAACCAGATTTTATTACCCCACTAAAAAATTTTTATATTGCCAACCTTGATATGACCTATCCTTATGATCGGGGAACAAATTATGCAGTAAAATTAGGTAGAGAAGTTTTAAAATTTTTCAGTTATTGACAATTTTTCCTTACTTTTTTATAATTTCCTTACTATGTTACAAACAGTAAGGATAACAAGCAAAAGGCAGATTACCATTCCAGCCAAGATTTTTAAACATCTTAATTTAAACCAAGGCGATTATTTGTCAATTTATATTGACCAAGGAAAAATTATTATGGAAAAATCTCAAAAACTCCTTGATGAAATAGCAGGATCAATAGAGCTTTCTAAAGAATATAAAGGTAAATCAATAGATTTTATTATTAGAGATTCAAAAAAAAAGTATTTTAGTAGAAAAAAATGAAATCATTTTTTATTGATACTAATTATTTTATTAGACTTCTTCTTAAAGATAATAAAAATCAGTTTAAAGAAGTTTATTATCTTTTTCAAAAAGCAATTAAAAGAGAAATAAAAATCCTAACTTCAACTATTGTTTTTTTTGAGATTTACTGGGTACTTTCAAGTTTTTATAAAAAAAACAAGAAAAAAATTATATTTTTTTTAAAAAAAATTCTTCAAATGGATTTTTTAGAGATAGAAAATAGAGAACTTCTTCAGCAATCATTAATTCTTTTTGAGAAAACTTCTTTTGATTTAGAAGATTGTTTTAATATTGCTTTTTTTAAAGAAAAAGAAATTGATGGATTTTTAACTTTTGATAAAAAGATTAATTCTTTTCTAAATAAAAAAAATCCTAACATCTAGGAATTTCTTTGCCGGTTTTTGGGCAGTGGGTTAAAAGAGTGTGGGGTGGTCGGTGATGAATTTCGCCACAGTTTGGACACTTAAATTCTAAACTTCCATATTCATCTTCGTTTTCTTTTAATCCTAGTTTTGAAAAAATATTTGAAGTTGTCATTGTAATATTAGTCAATTTTTCAATTAATGACTGTCTGTTTTGATTTGTGGTTGCTCCACAACTGCCAAAAACAACAGGCGGAGTATAACCAAAAGTATTCATTAATTGAGGTAAGGAGACATAATTTAAATCAATTTGTTCATTATCCAAATTTTCAGCTATAGCTAAATTTTCAATAGTATTAAGAAGTGTTTCTAAATATTTTTGAGAGCGATATTTTCCATAATAAGCTCTAATAAATTCATCAATTAAAGGTTTTAAAAAAATCATTTTTTTTGAAAACTCTTGAAGTTTTTGCCAGTTAATTGGTCCAAAATATTGACTAATTATTTGCCCTGGATCAACAGCTCCTTGGCTAGGTGTTAAAATAAAAGGTTCATTTAAAAAATCTAAATCAGTTTGAAGATTTAATTCTTCTCCAATAATTTCAGATAAAGTTTGTCTAAATCTTGAAAAATCTCTTTTTTCAAATTCATCATCTTCAATATCAACTCTTCTTGCTTGGATATTTACTTTTTTTCCAAATTGATCAACCTGGCCAATAAAGAAAAAACCATAAGGACCATAACCTTCGTCTTTTTGGCCTGGTGGTGAAACCCAGATAAAGGTGTCATTTGGTTTTAGATTTTCTCCAAGAAAAGCCAATCCGTTAAGTTCTGCTTCTTCTCTGAAAGTATTTTTTCCTTCGCTTTTTCTTTTTTCAATAGCTCTTTGAGCTTTGACAATCATTGATTCTCTGGTTTCCGGATCAACTAAAACCCCATTTTCTAGATGCAATGAATAACTATAAATTGGAAGTTGAAATCGATATTCACCAAGATATGATTCTAGATGACGATATAAAGCTTGAGGAGTTAATCCTTGTTCTTTAATTTTTAAAGAAAAAGCAGAATTTTCTTGTTGATGATATTGAGATATTCTCTCCATATTTTTCCCTGCTCGGGGATATAAAAGTTTGGTCGGTCTTCGGCCTTTCACCCTCAAAATCAGAGGGTAAACCGCTGCGGCACAGGACTGGATTTTCACCAGTTTCCCGAATCCTTAAGAAAATTTTCTTAAGGTTGTCTTCCCATCCTTCAACTTAAAGGACAGTGACAAAAACCAAACTTTAAAAAAATTTTTTAATTTATTCTTTTAATCTTTTTTTAAAATAATCAACAAAAGGGATGATTTTTGGATCTTGTTCGTATAAAACTGAAAGATACATTGACAAATAACTTCCAATTGCCATCAACTCAAAAGTTTGTTCAACCTTATTTTTTCCATAAAGAGGAAACCAGATAGTTTTCAGATGATTTTTTTCAACGACTTCTTTAGTGATAAAAAATCTTTTTTGAATTTTTTCAGAGTAAAAATTACTAAAGAAAAAAACAAAAACTAAAAGTTTTTTTATTGATTGAGGAAATTTTAATCCTTCCATTAAATGGTGATTGAGCTCTGGAATGACTCTGAAAGAGGAGATTGATTTAGCAGTTTCATTAGTTTGATTGGCAATTGCATTACCAACACCAGTTAAAAATTCAGAGACGATATAAAACGGATAGTGATTATAAATTTTTTCGGCTAATTTTTTGATGGGATTTTTTGTTTTTTTCACCTCCAGTTTAAAATCTTTTGTTAATTTATCAAGATTTTCAATAGCTTTTTCAATACTTTGTTTTTTAAAGTTTAAAAAGCCAAGATTAAAAAGAATTCCTAAATGGCCGCCAACAAAATAACCAAAGCCAATTCTTGGCTGATTTGATGGATTGTATTTTGGATCAATCTGGTAAAAAGGGAGATTGTTTTTTATAAAAAACTCTTTTAATTCACCGCCAACTGTTAGACCGGTGATTTTTGCTTTTTTTTCTAAGGCTTTTTTAGCGCAGGTTAATACTTCTTCTGTTGTTCCCGAATAAGAAGATAAGATTACTAAAGTATTTTCATTGACAAAACCAGGCAGATTATAATCGTCGTTGATAAAATAAGGAAGTTTTATTTCTTCTTTAAAAAGATTTTGGATAATAAGAGAAGGGAATCTTGAACCGCCCATTCCAGAAACAACAATATTTTTTACTTTTTGATAATCTTTAGAAAATTTTAAAGATAAAGATTTTTTGAATGATTCTTGAAGTTGTTTTTGAAGATTATCAATTGAAATAATTACCTCATCTCCTCCTTGAAGTTTTTTGATTTTTTTAATATCATCAAGGTTAATCATAGGTTAAAATGTTAACTAATTTTATTATATAATTCAATAGTAATGTTAAAGAAGGTTTTAGTTTTTGCTCGAGTATTAAGAGTTAGTCAGTGGATGAAGAATCTAATTGTTTTTACAGCAATTATTTTTTCTGGCAATCTTTTTGAAAAACAAGCGTTTTTAAATACTTTATATGCTTTTTTTGTTTTTTGTCTTTTATCATCGACTTCTTATGTTTTAAATGATATTATTGACTATCCTTATGATAAAAAGCATCGAATAAAAAAATTTCGGCCAATTGCTTCAGGAGAAATCTCAATCCAACAAGCTACTTTTATTGTTTTTATTATGAGTTTAATCTCTTTATTTTTGAGTCTTATTTTTTCTTTACCTTTATTTTTTTTAAGTCTTATTTTTCTTCTTCTTCATTTTTTTTATTCGTTATACCTAAAAAGATATCCAGTGATTGATATTTTTACCATTTCTTTGTCATTTGTTATCAGATCATATGTTGGTGTAGTTGTAACTGGCTGGTATATACCAGTTTGGATGATGTTGACAATCTTTTTTCTTTCTTTGTTTATGGCTTCAGTAAAAAGACACGCTGAGATTGTCTCTCAGGGTTTAAATGCCAGACTGTCTTTATATCGTTATAACGAGCATTTTCTTGATTTTTTAACTTATACAGCTGCCACAGCAACAATTATTTCTTACTCATTTTATACTTATTTTGAAAAAATACCTTCGATCAAAACTATTTTTGGTGATTTTTTTTCCAAATACTTTCCTCAACTTGAAGCAAGAAAACTAATGATGATTACTATTCCTTTGGTTGTTTATGGAATTACTCGTTATGCTCAGCTTTTGTATGAAAAATATGAAGGAGAGCGTCCTGAAAAATTAATTACTTCTGATATTCCCTTAATTATTACTATTGCTGTTTGGGGAGGGATTATTATTAGTTTGATTTATCTTTTTTGATTTTCGCTTCAAATTGTTGTCTATATTACATTGACAAAATTGAAAAAAAGTTAATAATTATAATAATTACTAATTAATTTTTTAAAAAAATATGAAAAGCAGTTCTGATTTTCAAAAAAAACAAGCAGTTGATCTTGCTATTGAACAAATTCAAAAACAATTTGGTAAAGGGGCAATTATGCGTTTTGGTCAAGGGCCAGTAGTGGCTGTTGATGTTATTCCAACAGGCATTATCACTCTTGATAAAGCGTTAGGGGTCGGTGGTCTTCCTAAGGGAAGAATCATTGAGATTTTTGGTCCTGAATCAGCAGGAAAAACAACGGTGTGTTTGTCAGTGATTGCTGAGACTCAAAAAAGAGGCGGAGTGGCAGCTTTTATTGATGCTGAGCATGCTCTAGATCCAGAATGGGCAAGAACATTAGGAGTCAAAGTTGATGATCTTTTAGTTTCTCAGCCTGATACTGGTGAGCAGGCGTTAGAGATCGCGGAGACATTGATTAGATCAGGAGGAGTTGATTTGGTTGTTGTTGACTCGGTGGCAGCTCTTGTCCCTCGATCTGAGATTGAAGGAGAGATGGGCGAATCACAGATTGGTATTCAAGCTCGGCTAATGTCTCAAGCTTTAAGAAAATTAACCGGAATTGTCTCAAAATCAAAAACAACTGTGATTTTTACCAATCAAATAAGATTAAAGATTGGAGTAATGTTTGGTAATCCAGAGACGACTCCTGGAGGATTAGCCTTAAAGTTTTATGCCTCAGTGAGAATGGATGTAAGAAAAATTGAAACTCTTAAGAAAAATAATCAGGTTTATGGATCAAGAATAAGGATAAAGATTGTTAAAAATAAGGTAGCTCCGCCTTTTAGAGAAGCAGAAGCAGTGATAATAGGAAGCGGTATTGATAAAGAAGAAGCTTTAGTTGATGCCGCTTTATCAGCAGGTTTAATCACCCGATCAGGTTCTTTTTTCAAACTAAATGATAAAGTTTTAGGACAAGGAAAAGAAGAAGTAAAATTAGCTCTTTCTAAAAACGAAAAATTAAAAGAAGAACTAATAAAAAAAATAATAAGTAAGAAATAATAAACAAAGAAGCAATAATTTCTAATTGCTCTAATTAATCTAATTGACCTAAACTAAGTATTTTTTTAGGTTGTTTAGATTTATGAATGAAGATTTTCTTTTAAATAAAGCCTATTTCTTTTTAAAATTTCGTCTTCGGACTGAAAAAGAGATACGCGATTATCTTTACAAAAAAATTATTAACACTCATTATTCAAGAGACGATGTTGAAGAAGTGATTGAAAATTTAAAAAAGCAGGGATTGATTAACGATGAAAAATTTATTGAGGCTTATGTTCATGATCAGCTTTCTTTTAAACCAAAAGGAAAAAAATTTTTAATTAAAAAGTTAAAGGAAAAAGGGATTGATGAAAAATTAATTGAAAAGTTTTTTTCAAAAAATCAGATTGATGAAGAGAAATTAGCCTTTGAGATTTTAAAAAAAAGATGGTTGAGATTAAAAGATTTATCTTTTGAGAAAAGATATCAAAAAGCAATAAGATTTCTTTTAAGTCGCGGTTTTGGTTTTTCTTTAGCGAAAAAAACTTTTGAGAAATTAAATACCTCTTGACAAATTAGCACTCTATATGTTAGACTGCTAATATAAAGATTTATTAAAAAAACTCACTAATTCTATTTGATTTAAACTTTAAAAGTTATCAATAAGTTTTAAAAAAAGAAATATAAATTTGTCGAAAGCGTGCCATTAAGGTAGAATAGCTTTCGACACAACTTAAGGAAAATCGTTGGGAAAAAACCAATAGGTTTTGTCCCATGAAGAAAAAAATAACTTTACAAGTTATCAATAAGTTTAAAAAAAAAGAAATATAAATCTGT
>JBBILA010000019.1:0-16555 GCA_037445105.1 Candidatus Microgenomates bacterium | reverse complement strand
TTTGTCATTCATGGAAAAAGATCAGATTATCCTTATCCGGCAGGTATGTATAAAACGAGCAATTCTAAAGATGTTTTAGTTGATGTCGTTTTCGATAAACCTCAAGAAAAAATAAAGATCTCAATAGAGAGTTTTTCCTTGCAAAAAAATATTTTTAAAAAAAAAGCTTATCAAGGAAAATTTTTGGTTGTTAATTTAAGCAATGTCTACCAAAGACAGATACCGATAAAAATTAAAACTCAAGGATTGGTCTTGGATAAAGACAGTTTTTTAATTGAGAATTTAGCTCCTTATGAAAAAAAAGAAATTAGTTTTCAATATCAATATGACTTAAAAAATAAAGAAAAAAATCCAGCGATAAGAGTTTTAGTTTTTGACAACGAAATATTAAAAAAAGACATTAAGATTGTTCTTAATTTTTATGAAAAGTTACCCTTTTTTTTAATTATTATTTTGGCAATTTTTTTGTTAGTTGTTTTTAGAAAAAAAATATTTAATAAATGATTGATAAAAGTTTAATAGAAAATCTTCCTTCATCAATCGGTGTTTATCTTTTTAAGAAAAATAACCAAGTTCTTTATGTTGGCAAATCATTAAATATTAAAGCAAGAGTAAGATCGCATTTAGAAAATGCTAAACTAGATAGAAAAGAATTTTTGATTGTTAGTCAAACTGATAAAATTGATTTTATTGTTGTTGATAGTGAGTTTGAAGCGCTCGTTCTTGAGGCTGAATTGATTAAAAAATATTTACCAAAATATAATGTTTTATGGAAAGATGGAAAAAGCTATCTTTATATTAAAATCACTATTAAAGATGAGTATCCCAAGGTGCTTTTATCAAGAAAAGAAGATGATAAAAAATCTTTATACTTTGGTCCTTTTTCTTCGACAAGGATTGCCCAAGATTTAATTAATGACATAAGAAAGATCATTCCTTTTTGTACTGAAAAAAGACTTTCAAAAAATCCGTGTTTTTATTCAAAAATCGGTCTTTGTTCACCTTGTCCAAACTTTATTGAAAAACAAGAAAAAGAAATAAAAGATCAATTAAAAAAAATCTATCAAAATAATATTAAAAAGGTGATTTTGATTTTAAAAGGCAAAGTAAAAAAAATATTAAAAAGTTTTTATCAGCAATTAAAAAATTTAGTAAAAAAAGAAGATTATGAAGAAGCGATTATTATAAGAAATAAAATCTTTCGATTAGAAAAGTTAATTGGTCAATCTAAATTTAATTTTTATCAATTTTTAATCAAGGATAATCAAAAAGATTTAAATCTTTTAATTGAAGAGTTAAGAAAATATTTTCCAGAGATTAAAAGATTATCAAGAATTGAGTGTTATGATATTAGTAATTTAGGAGAAGATATTCAAACAGCTTCAATGGTGGTGATGACTGATGGAGAGATTGATAAAAAAGAATACCGAAAATTTAAAATCAAAGAAAAAATTACCTCTGATTTTCAAAGAATTAATCATGTTTTATTAAGACGTTTTAATCATTCCTGGCCTGAGCCTGATTTAATTGTTATTGATGGGGGTTTGCCTCAAGTAAAAATAGTTTTAGAAGTTTTAAAAAAAATCAAAAAAAATATTCCGGTTTTAGGAATTGCTAAAAATCCTGATAGATTAGTGATTTTTAAAAACAATAAAAAACAGGTAATTTATTATCCTCAAAGTCATCGGGGTTTTAATTTAATTAGACTCTTAAGAGATGAGTCTCATCGTTTTGCTAAAAAATATCTTTTTTATTTAAGAGGGAAGAATTTTTTGATATAATCATTTAAAATGAAAATAATTTTTAGAAAATTATTGTTTTCTTTTTTAGCTTTATATTTAACCTCTTATTGGAATCAGGGGTTTATTATTAGACAAGAGCCAACAGTTTTTTTAAAAGCTTCATTAATCACTGCTTTGATTTATTATCTGATTGTTCCTTTATCAAAAATAATTTTTTTTCCATTAAATCTTATCAGTTTAGGGTTTGTCTCGGTTTTCTTTTATTCTTTGGTTCTTTATTTTATATTGACAAATCTATCTTTAGTAGAAGTAAAATCTTGGATTTTTTTAAATTATCAGATTGATTGGTTAACTAATATTTTTTTAATTTCTTTTTCTATATCTTTAATTATTAATTTATTAGAAAAAATTATATGAAAAACTTTATTTTAATTCTTAATATTATTTTTAGTATTTTGATAGTAATTTTTATTCTTCTTCAAGGAAGAGGAGCTGGTTTAGGAAGTGCTTGGGGGGGCGGTGGCGAACAGTTTCAGACAAGACGAGGAGTTGAAAAATTGATTCTCTGGCTGACTTCAATTTTTGTTTTTATTTTTTTTATTTTGTCACTGATCAATCTTTTTGTTAAATAAAAATTTATGATTAATAAAAAACTTTTTCGTTATTACTATTGGCTTTTTATTGAATTTTTTAAAAAAAATAGCCAATTAATTTTTATCAGTTTTTTCACGAGTTTTGTTTTTATAGTTGTTTTTTTATCCGTTTCTCCTTATATTAAAGTTTTATTTGTTAAAGAAAGAAAGATTGGTTTAGTTGGTAACTATGATTTAAATAATCCACCTGAGGAAATCGTAAAAAATATTTCCAATGGTTTAGTGACTGTTAGTAATAAAGGAGAAATTATTCCTGTAATTGCTAGTTCTTGGGAGGTAAAAGATAACGCTAAAAAATATCGTTTTCATTTGAAGGATAATCTTTTATGGAACAATGGAGAGAAATTTAAACCTGAAGAAATAGATTTTAAATTTACTGATGTTCAAGTAAAAGTAGTCGATGAAAGAACAATTGATTTTCTTTTAGAAAAACCTTTAGAGATTTTTCCTACTTATTTAGATAAACCAATTATCAAATATCCTTTAATTGGGGTTGGTGGATTTTATAAGGTAGGGAAAATTAAATTAACTGGTGGTTTTTTGAAAGAAGTGATTTTAGTACCGAATATTAAAGATTTAGTTCCTTTAAGATATAAATTTTTTAAGAACGATACTCAGTTAGTTAATGCTTATAAAAGAGGTGAGATTACCGAAATGACGGTATCAAAGAAAATAATTGCTGATAATTTTTCGTCTTGGAAAAATTCTCAAGTTGTAAGATCTGTTGATTATTCAAAATTATTGACGGTTTTTTTTAATTTTAATAATCCTATTTTTAATAACAAAAATTTTCGTCAAGCGTTAACAATGATAATTGATCTACAGAAGTTATCTCAGTATGGAGAAGTAGCAAAAGGGCCAATTCCGCCAACTTCTTGGGCATATAATAAGGACTTAAAAAGTTATAATTATGATTTCGAAACAGCTAAAAAAATTATTGATAAAGAGAATCTCTCCAGTCAGTCAGCTTCTTTAAAATTAGTGACCTTTTTTGACTATTATGAGATTGCTGATAGTTTTGCTGAAGAATTAAGAAAATTAGGTTTAAATGTTAATGTGGAGATTGTCAGTTTTTTAAAACCAAATGATTTTGATTTATTGATTGCTTTATGGAAGGTACCCAATGATCCTGATCAGTATTATTTTTGGCACTCAACTCAAAAAGAAGGTAATATTGGCAATTATAAAAATGTCAAAGTTGATCTTCTTTTGGAAAAAGGTCGGTCAACAATTGATTTTGAAAAAAGACAAGAATATTATTTTGATTTTCAAAAAGCGATTGTTGATGATCCTCCTGGTTTATTTTTTTATTATCCCTATGTTTATACTATCAAAAGAAAATAATTTTTAGTGTCGGGGAGAGGACTTGAACCTCCACTCCTTTAAAGGGAACTAGCCCCTCAAGCTAGCGCGTCTACCAATTCCGCCACCCCGACGAATATTGTAAATTATAGCAAATTAGTAGTAAGTATTTGGTATTAAGTATTAAGTATTAAGTATTAAGAATAATTAACCTAATTTACCTAATTTACCTAATTGAAACATAAAATATAAAACATGAAACATGAAACGTAGAAAAAATTAACCTAATTTATAAATAAATAATAAATAAACTAATAAACAAATTTTTAATCAATAATAAATATTTAAATTTTTAATATATTAAAAATTAACTTATTAAAAATTGATTAAAAATTTGTTATTTAATATTTGTTATTATTAACTTAATTGCTCGCCAATAATGCGAAGCTTTAGGGGGGTTCAACTGATTTTAACTGATTAAACTGTATTTTTGTCATTCCCTATCTTTTTTTCTTGTCATTCCCGAGCAATCGAGAATCCTTGTTTTTTATCATTCCCACGGTTTCTTGTCATTCCCGACTTGATAGGGAATCTTTTTTTCCTGTCATTCCCGCGCAGGCGGGAATCTCGCTTCCTTGTCATTCCCGTGTAAACGGGAATCCTTGTTCCCGTGTAAACGGGAATCTTAACCTTTTAGAGATCCCCACCTTCGCGAGAACAGGGATCCCCGCTTTCGCGGGGATGACAGAAAAGAAGCGGGGATGATAGAAAAAGACGAATAACAAAACAATATTATTGATTCTAATTGGTTGTAACTAATTTTAACAGATTCAACTGATTTAACTAACTTGCTTGCCATAATGGACGAAGTTTTTTAAGTGAGTTTAACTGCAATCATATTTTAATTTAATCATTTTTTTGTTATAAATAGATTTATGAAGTTTTTTGAGGATTTTTTAGTTTTTTTAGCAAAAATTTTTAGAAAAATTTTTGTATGTTGTGATAATTAAAATCTATGACCTTAACTGAACTTTCTTATAATTTAAGAAAAATCTTCCCTTTTTTTATCATTTTTATAATTTTCTTTTTAATTATTTTTTATTCTTTTAAACTTTTTTTTCTTTATCTTGAGTTAAATAAACCAAAAGAAATGATTGTTCCTTCTCTTTTTGGGAAAATTAATCCACCAATGATAAAAAATGCCACATCAAGCGCTAATTTTGTTTTTACTTTAGATACTGTTGAAGGAAGACCAATAACAACAACTGATAGCGCAAAAGTCTTTTTTATTCCAAAACCAGTCAGCCGTTTTGGTTATCGAGAAAAAATCTATCTGATGGCTAAGGCTTTTGGTTTTGATACTGAAAGTATCAAACATAAATTAATTGACAATACTGCTTATTTTAAAGATTCTAAAAGAGAATTATCAATTGATGTTGGCAACTTTAATTTTTTTTACGAGGAAAAATTAGATAAAGATAATTTTGCCAGTTTTTCTGCTTATCTTCCTTCAAAAAAAACCGCTGAAGAAAAAGCGATTGATTTTTTAAAGAAGGTTGGTCGTTATCCTGATGAACTAGCTAAAGGAACAACAAAGGTGATCTATATTAAATATGATCCAAATTTGGAAAGTTATATTAATGTTGAAAATATTCAGGAAGCCAATTTAATTGAGGTTGATTTTTATCGGGCAGATATTGACGGTGTACCAATTGTTAGTCCAAAATTTTTTAATAGTCAAAACTATGTAATTATGCTTTTTGACAAAAATGATTATCGAGTAGTTAAATCAAGTATATCTTTTTTTGAAAAATCAGAAGCTCAATATGATCTTTATCCAGTAAAAACGGCAGATTTAGCTTGGGAAGAGTTAAAAAATGGTAAAGGACTGGTGATTGCTGCTACTCAAGGAGATAAAAACGTAGTTATTAAAAATATTTTTATTGGTTATTTTGATCCTGATATTTATCAAAGCTTTCTTCAGCCAGTCTATGTTTTTTTAGGAGAAGATGATTTTGTTGCTTATGTGCCGGCAATCTCCAATCAATATTTATTGGCAGAATAAAATCATTTTATAACTGAAGATTAAGATAATCTATATTTTCCTCAATCCATTTGATGATATTTGTTGTATCAGCAAATCGATCAAGGCTTTTTAGAACAACAATGATATATTGGTGATGATTTTTTTTATAAAAAGAGACTAAGTTTTCACCCGCTTCTTCAGTATAGCCAGTTTTTAATCCTCCAAGACCAGCGATTTCTCCTAAAAGTTTATTGACATTTGTTAATTTGTGAAAATATTTAAAATCAACATCAGAGATAGTAATCTCTTTTGTTGAGACAATTTTGGCTAAATAATGATTTTTTAAAAGTTCACGTGAGGCTAAAGCCAGATCAAAAGGGGTAGTGTATTGGCTATTTGATAATCCTGAGGGGTCATTAAAAAAACTATCTTTCATAAAAAGTTTTTTGGCTTTTTCATTCATAAGTTTAAGAAATTTTTCATAACCATAATTTTCTGCTAAGACATAAGCAGCGTCATTTCCCGAATGGACTAACATCCCATATAAAAGATTTTCAACAGTGATTTTTTCGCCGATTTTTAAATCGATAATTTGACCATCAGAGATAGTTTTTTTTACTTCAATTACCTCATCAGGTTTATAAACATCAAAAGCAACTAAAGCAGTGATAATCTTTGTTGTTGAGGCAGGAATAAATTTTTGATTTTTATTTTTTTCAAAAATTGGCGTAAATGAGTTAAGATCGACAACATAGACTCCTTCTGCTGATATCTGAGGAAGATAAAAAGGATTTTTTAAATAGGGAATAGGATTTATTTTTATTTTTAAATTATTTTCTTTTTTTTCAAAAAGTAGTCGATTATAAGCAAAGATATGAAGATAATATGAGTTTCCCGGATAAAATAAAAAAAGTAAGGTAAAAAAAATAAATAATAAATAAAATTTCAATTTCATAATAATATTTTTTTTAGTTTAATTAGATCAATTAGGTTAATTAGGTCAATTTATTCATCTTATTCTTATTCCTAATTCTTTTAGTTTTTCTTCTGAGACTTCAGAAGGAGCATTCATGATTGCTGTTTTTCCACCGGAGGTCATTGGCATAGCGATTACTTCTCTTAGGTTTTTTTCACCAGTAATACAGGTTAACAATCTGTCAATTCCTGGAGCAATCCCACCATGAGGAGGAGCACCATAACCTAAAGCTTCAATCATATGACCAAATTTAAGATTGATTTCTTCTTCAGTTAAACCCATAATCTCAAAAACCGCTTTTAAAGCTTCCGGACGGTGATTCCTGATTGAACCGCCACCAACTTCATAGCCATTACAGACTAAATCGTATTGAGTGGTTAAGATATTAGCAATATTTTTTTTGTTTAAAAGATCATCCATAAATTCAGGTTTTGGAGCGGAAAAAGGGTTATGAGTAAAGGTCCAACCACCCTCAGGTGTTTTTTCAAAAAAAGGAAAGTCGATAACCCAGGCAAAAGCTTGAATATTTTTTTTCTTTTCTTCTTCAGTCCGAAGGTCAAATTTATCAGCGCCAAATTTTTTTATTGCCTCTTGGTAGGTAAAAACAGGAAAAGGAATTTGTTTGATAGGGATATCAAGTTTTTTATAGACATCAATAATCATTGATTCAACCAGATTCATCACATCCTCTCTTTCAACAAAACTCATCTCTAAATCAAGCTGAGTAAATTCTCCATATGCTCGATCAGCACGAGGATCTTCATCACGAAAGCAACGAGCGATCTGAAAATATCTTTCAATTCCAGCAACCATCAAAAGTTGCTTGTATTGTTGGGGTGATTGAGGTAAAGCATAAAATTTTCCTGGTTGAAGACGGGAGGGGACGATAAAGTCTCTTGCTCCTTCAGGAGTGGTCTCGGATAAAATTGGTGTTTCAATTTCAAGAAAACCTTGTTTGAAAAGATATTGTCTGAGCAGGTCTATAAATCTGCTTCGCAGAGCGAGGTTTTTATATAGTCTTGGTCGACGAAGATCAAGATACCGATATTTTAATCTGATTTCTTCGTCAATCTCGTAACCGTCGGTATTGGTGGGTATTGGAAGAGGATTAGTTTTATTAAGGATTTTGATTTCTTTGGCTTCGATCTCGATTGTGCCAGTTTTTATTTTTGGATTGACTAATTTTTCTGGTCTTTTTTTAACAGTTCCTTTGATGTAGATGACGTCTCCATTTGAGAGTTGTTGAAGTTTTTCGTCGCCAACTACTTGAACAATACCAGTTCTATCTTTTAAATCAATAAAGACAACTTTTTTATGATCTCGTTTTGATTCTACCCAGCCGTAAAGCTCAACTTCCTGACCGATTTTTTCAATTGTCTGATCAATAAATAATTTTTTCATTTAATTTATAAAATTATATCTTGTTTTTTTTGTTTTGACAATTTTTATTTTTTTTGTTATAATTATTCATACTATGAAAACAGATTTTAAAGTTTTAAGACATATTTACCTTTTTACCGCTAATTTTTGGCGGGGGTAAAATATTTTTTGCAAATTTTACACCCCGCCTGAAAAGGCGGGTTTTTTTATCCTTTTAAAACTTAAGGATAAAAGCTTTCCTTAAAGTTTTAAAAGGAGAGCACTTTTAAAATTCGGGCCAGAGATGAATAATTTTGTTTTCAATCAAATACATAAAGATAATGATTGAAAAACAGATTATTTTATCTCTGTAAAATAATTTTCCATCAAACCTCCTGAAGTTTGTCGCCTGTGATGGAAACCGGCACATTGATCCTAAAATATATTTTTAGGCTCAGTGTGCCGGGAAAACAATATATTCCATCACAGTCCGGGAAACCACAAAGAAAAAGGAGGAATTAAATATGAAAAAAAAAGAAAAGTAAAAAAAAAAAGAGGCGGGCCCTCTTAAAAAACCTGTAGCAAAGGTTCTGCTGTATGCAGGCCTTTTAAAACCCCTACCCTTTTCCAATCTTTTCAAGAAACAAGAAAGGAGATTTGACATGTCCACTATCCCTATTTCATTCAAAAGTTACCCACGAACGTTGGCGATTGTGTTTCTGGTGTTGGCCATCGCGGCAGTGACCCTTTTGCAGGCGAGGTTGATACAGAAAGAAACTATAGTGGTAAACGTCAACGGTATGGTGGGAACAATATCTATTGTGGCAATAGCAGCCGGCCATGGAGTGCATTGCTTTTTCAACACAGGAGGCGCTCTGAAGGCCTACGACCAAGCACTCTTTTTAGAGAATAAACAGGGCGCCAAGGGGTATCACTACGTGCATCGCCACAAAAATGACCCCTTGATTAACCCTTGTATCGACTTACTCCGAGATATTCTGGCACGCTCGTTGAAGAGTAAGCTGTCAGAATTTCTCAAAGAATTTATATACAAGATGTTAGAAAACATCAAAAACAGATAAAAAAAAGGGGTGCTTCCGAGATAAAGCACAGCCTGCCCGAGGCTTATTTTTTCGGAAGCACCCCTCACTTTTTTTTATTTAAAAAATGAATAGTTCATCTTTCCTCTTACTTTTTCTTTTTCTCCCCATCGATCAATTTCCAAAGTATAAACAACATTTATTTTTTGGCCGCGAGAGAGGGATTTAAATAATTCTCCTTGATTAAAAGCAATAATTTCTAATGTTGTATTGTCATTCTCGCAAAAGCGGGAATCTAAATATTTATTATTATCAGATAAAAATATTTTTAAATGTTCGTTTTTTTTACCAAAGATTTTAGCGTCAATGATGATTCCTTCGCTTAAAAAAACTGGTTGAGGATTGCCAATACCAAAAGGCTCAAGTCTTTCTAAAGATTTGACTAAACTAAGATTGATTTTTGAGATGGGAATTTTTATATCAGCAGTGATTGTTCTTTCCAAATCTTTATCAGCGATTTTTTCTGAAGCTTTGACTTTTGCTTCTTTGATAAAATCATTAAGCTTATTTTTATCGATAGTAAAACCTGAAGCCTGAGCATGACCACCAACATCAACAAGATATTCTTTTAAAGATCTTAAAAAATTAGTTATATGAAAAGAGGGGATTGATCGAGCTGAACCTTTATAATAACTGTTAGTTTTAGTCAAAACAATTGTTGGCCGATAGAACTCTTCTACTATTTTTGAGGCAATAAGACCGATAATCCCTTCATGCCAGTTATCAGATGCAAGAATAATGATTTTATCCTTATAATTTTTTGAACTAATAATTTTTTTAGCTTCATCAACTGATTTTTCAACAAGATCTTGACGCTTAGTATTTAAACTACCAATTTGATAAGCTAAATTAAAAGCTTTTTCATTATCTTTAGTGCAAAGAAGCCTTAAAGCATCAAGAGCATGTTTTAATCTGCCAACAGCATTGATTCTTGGCGCGATAATAAAACCGATATCATAAGGAGTGATTTTTTTCCCCTCGATGCCAGCTTGTTTTAAAATTTGCCTGATTCCGTATCTTTTAACTTTCAAAAAAGCTTCCAGACCATATTTCACAATTGATCTTGAAGGACCAACTAAAGGGACCAGATCAGCGATTGTTCCAATTGAGGCTAAAGCAAGATAATCAATTTTAAAATTTGTGGTTAATTTAACCTCCGAGGTTTTGTCTTTTCGATTATTACAAAATTTATTAAAAATCTCTTTGGCGAAAAAATAAGCAACACCTGATCCGGAAAGTTCTGGAATATGAAAAATCGCCTCTGCTTTAGGAATTTTTTCGGTTTTTAAATGATGATCAGTGATAATGACTTTTATCTTTTTTTGTTTTAAATATTCAACCTCTTTGATTTTTGTAATTCCGTGATCAACACTGATGATTAAAGAGGGATTAAATTGTTTAATAACATTGTCTATCCCTTTGATTGAGAAGCCATAGCCTTCTTTAATTCTATCTGGGACATAAGGCATCACTTTAAAACCTAAAAGATAAAGCGTTTCCCATAAAATCGCACCACCTGTTATCCCGTCAGCATCATAGTCAGTATAAACAACAATCATCTGATTTTTTTCTTTTGCTTCTTTTAAAATTTGAATTACTTTTTCAAAAGATTTTTTATAAGATGAATTAAAGTCAAAAAGAGAGATATCAAGAGGAGATTTTGGTTTTAAAAAACCCTCGATATTTTTAATATCTCTTATTTTTAAAATAGTTTTAATTAAATCTTCTGAAGAAAAAGATTGAGAGTTTTTGATTTCGTATTTAAAGGAAATCTTCATAAAAATAAAACTAATTTATTCTAACATTTTTTCTTTTTCTTGATTTAAAAGATTATTTAAGACAAGTTTTTGACCTAAAGATTGAAAGTTTTTTGTCAGTTGGTTTGATTGATTATAAGCATTGATAATATGTTTGTTTAAGACAGACAGATTTCCCTCGATATTTTGATAATCTTTTTTGATGGCATTTAAAAGATCAATGATTTTTTTTGCTTTTTCCTCAATTTTTTGACCTTCAAAAGATAAAAGAATCGCTTTCATATAAGCGTAAAAACTCATTGGTGAAACCGGCAAAACCATCTTTTTACCTGCATAGTCAAAAAGTTCTTCGTTATTGATAATCTCATAATAGATATTTTCAGAAGGGATATACATCAAAGCATAGTCAACAGTTTTTTCTTCAGGAAGAATATATTTTTTTGCGATATCGTTAATATGTTTTTTGACATCATCAATAAAAGCTTTTTTAAAAATATCTTTTTCTTTTTGGTCTTGAGCTTTGGAGTATTTTTTAAAATTTTCAAGAGGAAATTTAGCATCGATGGGAATTAATCCTTGGGAGGTGATAATCACCGCATCAACTTTTTCACCATTTTTAAAAACATATTGAGTCTTATAAGAGTTATGAGGAAAATGCTGTTTTAAAAGATCTTTTAAAATCTGTTCACCTAAATTGCCTCTTGTTTTTGGAGAAGATAAAAAGGATTGAAGATCTTTGATTGATCTGCCAATTTCTGAAAACTCACCGATATTTTTTTGCACTTGGGCAATAATTAAAGCAGCTTTATCAAGCCTTTCATTGAAAGCTTCCATTTGTTTTTGCAGTTTTTCATCAGTTGAAGCAGTTGTTGATTTTAGCCATTCAATTAGCTCTTCAGAGATTTTTGTTTTTTCTTCAATCTTTTTTAACCAAAAACGAATAATAATCAAAAAAAAAGTAAAAAAAAATAAAAAAAGAATAAAAATAAAAAAAAGATTGGTCATAAAAATATTATAACAGTTAAACCCGCCTAAAGGACTTCGTCCATTATGGGGAGCAAGTTAGTTAAATCAGTTGAATCAGTTAAATCGGTTGAATCATTAATCAGTTGGATCTTTTACAATTAGTTACAACCAGTTGGAATCAATAATAGTGTTTTGTTATTCGTTTTTTTTTGTTATCCCCGCTTCTTTTCTGTCATCCCCGCGAAAGCGGGGATCCCTGTTCTCGCGAAGGTGGGGATCTCTAAAAGGTTAAGATTCCCGTTTACACGGGAACAAGGATTCCCGTTTACACGGGAATGACAAGGAAGCGAGATTCCCGCCTGCGCGGGAATGACAGGAAAAAAAGATTCCCTATCAAGTCGGGAATGACAAGAAACCGTGGGAATGATAAAAAACAAGGATTCTCGATTGCTCGGGAATGACAAGAAAAAAAGATAGGGAATGACAAAAATACAGTTTAATCAGTTAAAATCAGTTGAACCCCCCTAAAGCTTCGCATTATTGGCGAGCAATTAAGTTAATAATAACAAATATTAAATAACAAATTTTTAATCAATTTTTAATAAGTTAATTTTTAATATATTAAAAATTTAAATATTTATTATTGATTAAAAATTTGTTTATTAGTTTATTTATTATTTATTTATAAATTAGGTTAATTTTTTCTACGTTTCATGTTTCATGTTTTATATTTTATGTTTCAATTAGGTAAATTAGGTAAATTAGGTTAATTATTCTTAATACTTAATACTTAATACTTAATACCAAATACTTACTACTAATTTGCTATAATTTACAATATTCGTCGGGGTGGCGGAATTGGTAGACGCGCTAGCTTGAGGGGCTAGTTCCCTTTAAAGGAGTGGAGGTTCAAGTCCTCTCCCCGACACTAAAAATTATTTTCTTTTGATAGTATAAACATAGGGATAATAAAAAAATAAACCAGGAGGATCATCAACAATCGCTTTTTGAAAATCAAAATAATATTCTTGTCTTTTTTCAAAATCAATTGTTGACCGACCTTTTTCCAAAAGAAGATCAACTTTGACATTTTTATAATTGCCAATATTACCTTCTTTTTGAGTTGAGTGCCAAAAATAATACTGATCAGGATCATTGGGTACCTTCCATAAAGCAATCAATAAATCAAAATCATTTGGTTTTAAAAAACTGACAATCTCCACATTAACATTTAAACCTAATTTTCTTAATTCTTCAGCAAAACTATCAGCAATCTCATAATAGTCAAAAAAGGTCACTAATTTTAAAGAAGCTGACTGACTGGAGAGATTCTCTTTATCAATAATTTTTTTAGCTGTTTCGAAATCATAATTATAACTTTTTAAGTCCTTATTATATGCCCAAGAAGTTGGCGGAATTGGCCCTTTTGCTACTTCTCCATACTGAGATAACTTCTGTAGATCAATTATCATTGTTAACGCTTGACGAAAATTTTTGTTATTAAAAATAGGATTATTAAAATTAAAAAAAACCGTCAATAATTTTGAATAATCAACAGATCTTACAACTTGAGAATTTTTCCAAGACGAAAAATTATCAGCAATTATTTTCTTTGATACCGTCATTTCGGTAATCTCACCTCTTTTATAAGCATTAACTAACTGAGTATCGTTCTTAAAAAATTTATATCTTAAAGGAACTAAATCTTTAATATTCGGTACTAAAATCACTTCTTTCAAAAAACCACCAGTTAATTTAATTTTCCCTACCTTATAAAATCCACCAACCCCAATTAAAGGATATTTGATAATTGGTTTATCTAAATAAGTAGGAAAAATCTCTAAAGGTTTTTCTAAAAGAAAATCAATTGTTCTTTCATCGACTACTTTTACTTGAACATCAGTAAATTTAAAATCTATTTCTTCAGGTTTAAATTTCTCTCCATTGTTCCATAAAAGATTATCCTTCAAATGAAAACGATATTTTTTAGCGTTATCTTTTACCTCCCAAGAACTAGCAATTACAGGAATAATTTCTCCTTTATTACTAACAGTCACTAAACCATTGGAAATATTTTTTACGATTTCCTCAGGTGGATTATTTAAATCATAGTTACCAACTAAACCAATCTTTCTTTCTTTAACAAATAAAACTTTAATATAAGGAGAAACGGATAAAAAAACAACTATAAAAACAAAACTCGTGAAAAAACTGATAAAAATTAATTGGCTATTTTTTTTAAAAAATTCAATAAAAAGCCAATAGTAATAACGAAAAAGTTTTTTATTAATCATAAATTTTTATTTAACAAAAAGATTGATCAGTGACAAAATAAAAAAAATAAAAACAAAAATTGAAGTCAGCCAGAGAATCAATTTTTCAACTCCTCGTCTTGTCTGAAACTGTTCGCCACCGCCCCCCCAAGCACTTCCTAAACCAGCTCCTCTTCCTTGAAGAAGAATAAAAATTACTATCAAAATACTAAAAATAATATTAAGAATTAAAATAAAGTTTTTCATATAATTTTTTCTAATAAATTAATAATTAAAGATATAGAAAAAGAAATTAAAAAAATATTAGTTAACCAATCAATCTGATAATTTAAAAAAATCCAAGATTTTACTTCTACTAAAGATAGATTTGTCAATATAAAATAAAGAACCAAAGAATAAAAGAAAACCGAGACAAACCCTAAACTGATAAGATTTAATGGAAAAAAAATTATTTTTGATAAAGGAACAATCAGATAATAAATCAAAGCAGTGATTAATGAAGCTTTTAAAAAAACTGTTGGCTCTTGTCTAATAATAAACCCCTGATTCCAATAAGAGGTTAAATATAAAGCTAAAAAAGAAAACAATAATTTTCTAAAAATTATTTTCATTTTAAATGATTATATCAAAAAATTCTTCCCTCTTAAATAAAAAAGATATTTTTTAGCAAAACGATGAGACTCATCTCTTAAGAGTCTAATTAAATTAAAACCCCGATGACTTTGAGGATAATAAATTACCTGTTTTTTATTGTTTTTAAAAATCACTAATCTATCAGGATTTTTAGCAATTCCTAAAACCGGAATATTTTTTTTGATTTTTTTTAAAACTTCTAAAACTATTTTTACTTGAGGCAAACCCCCATCAATAACAATTAAATCAGGCTCAGGCCAGGAATGATTAAAACGTCTTAATAAAACATGATTAATTCTTTGAAAATCAGAGGTAATTTTTTCTTTGATTTTAAATTTTCGGTATTCTTTTTTATCAATCTCTCCATCAGTCATCACCACCATTGAAGCTGTTTGAATATCTTCTCCTAAATTACTAATATCATAACACTCAATTCTTGATAATCTTTTAATCTCTGGAAAATATTTTCTTAACTCTTCAATTAAAAGATTTAAATCTTTTTGATTATCCTTGATTAAAAATTGATAAAAATTAAATTTAGATTGACCAATTAACTTTTCTAATCGAAAGATTTTATTTCTTATAATAATCGCTTCTTCATAATCTTCTTTTTTTACTAAATTTTTTAATTGCTGATAAAAACTTTTTAATATTTTTTTTACTTTGCCTTTTAAAATCAAAATCACCTTTTTAATATTATTTTGATAGATTTTTTTTAATTGATCTTTTATTTCTTTTTCTTGTTTTTCAATAAAGTTTGGACAAGGTGAACAAAGACCGATTTTTGAATAAAAACACGGATTTTTTGAAAGTCTTTTTTCAGTACAAAAAGGAATGATCTTTCTTATGTCATTAATTAAATCTTGGGCAATCCTTGTCGAAGAAAAAGGACCAAAGTATAAAGATTTTTTATCATCTTCTTTTCTTGATAAAAGCACCTTGGGATACTCATCTTTAATAGTGATTTTAATATAAAGATAGCTTTTTCCATCTTTCCATAAAACATTATATTTTGGTAAATATTTTTTAATCAATTCAGCCTCAAGAACGAGCGCTTCAAACTCACTATCAACAACAATAAAATCAATTTTATCAGTTTGACTAACAATCAAAAATTCTTTTCTATCTAGTTTAGCATTTTCTAAATGCGATCTTACTCTTGCTTTAATATTTAATGATTTGCCAACATAAAGAACTTGGTTATTTTTCTTAAAAAGATAAACACCGATTGATGAAGGAAGATTTTCTATTAAACTTTTATCAATCATTTATTAAATATTTTTTTTCTAAAAACAACTAACAAAAAAATTGCCAAAATAATAATTAAAAAAAAGGGTAACTTTTCATAAAAATTAAGAACAATCTTAATGTCTTTTTTTAATATTTCGTTGTCAAAAACTAAAACTCTTATCGCTGGATTTTTTTCTTTATTTTTTAAGTCATATTGATATTGAAAACTAATTTCTTTTTTTTCATAAGGAGCTAAATTCTCAATTAAAAAACTGTCTTTATCCAAGACCAATCCTTGAGTTTTAATTTTTATCGGTATCTGTCTTTGGTAGACATTGCTTAAATTAACAACCAAAAATTTTCCTTGATAAGCTTTTTTTTTAAAAATATTTTTTTGCAAGGAAAAACTCTCTATTGAGATCTTTATTTTTTCTTGAGGTTTATCGAAAACGACATCAACTAAAACATCTTTAGAATTGCTCGTTTTATACATACCTGCCGGATAAGGATAATCTGATCTTTTTCCATGAATGACAAA
>JBBILA010000018.1:0-16647 GCA_037445105.1 Candidatus Microgenomates bacterium | reverse complement strand
TTTGTAAAGGATTAGCTTGATATTTTTCTGCGATATATGGAAGAAGAGGCAAAATAATCCCAAATCCTAAAAGATCAATAAAAACAATCAAAAAAATTGTTAATAATGATTTGTTGGTTTTCATAAAGAATGATCATTATAGCAGTTTTATTTTGAAGAAGGAATTAAAGATGAATATATTTTTGTTAATTCAGAGATGAAATTTTCATCGTTTGAATAAAAATCACTTGATAAAACATAGGCTAATCTAATTCCTGGATTTTCTTCTCTTTCGAAATTAATTGATGGAATATAAAAATCATAAATTAAAGTCTCTTCTTTTTGAATTGATGAATTTTCAGAAACAAATGATTTTAAGTATTTTTTTATTTTTCCGACATCATAGTTATTATTAATATAAGCTGCGCAATCAAGAACACCTCCATCACAGATATAATAATTTGTTTTATTTTTATCAGTAAAAAAAGGTTTATCACAATAATTTTGAAGATAATCTTTCCATTGATTATTTTTTATTATTATCGGTTGTCCTCCAAGTGTTCCAATTTCTTTTAAATAAAAATACGAATCTTTATATTCAAATTTTAGATCATAAAATATTAAGGAATAATTATTAGAATTAATTTCTTTTTTTATTCTAAAAAGTTGCCATTCTTTTGGATATTTGATTACCCATAGATTTTTATTTGATATTTGACAATAATTTTCATCATATTTTTTACAAGGCAATAATTTTTTTTCTAGAAAATTAACAGTAATAATTTTTTCTAAAGGTTTTTCGTTTGAATTAATATTTGGGAGATATTCTTTATATGAATAAGAAGACAGATTTTTTTCTGCATTTTCATAGTCAATATCTTGTTGAGTTTTGTTTTTTAGTATAGGACAGTTGAATGCAGTTTTTTTAACGGTTTGAGTGGGAGTTTTTATTATTCTAAAGCTTGAAATAATTTTATAAAATTCATCGTATGAAATATTATCAAGCGAATCATTATTCTCATTAGTGATGGCCTCAATTATATAATCATCAATTAAAAAAATATAATAATTATCTCCCTCGCGAGCTTCAAAAGGTTTTTTATTTATAAAAATTATTGCTTGATAATCATTAATATAATCATTTGGTAATCTTTCGTAAGTATAAAATTTACTTATTTCATTATTGATTGATAAATTAAATTGGATAACTTTTTTTTCACCGATAGACATTTCTTTTAATTTATTGATTTTTTCTTCAGTATTTTTTAAAGAGTACTTTTTTGTTATTTGAATATAATTATTAGTTCGATGAGGTTTTTGAGTTAAGTTTTTTTCAAATAATACGCTGTTTTCTTCTTGTCTATTCCAGACAAAATAATTTGGTAAATCTAAATAATAATCACCTTTATCATCAATATATCTTTTCCAACCTGGAGATGGTGAAGGTAATTTTGAAACTTTATTAGAATTAATTGATATTGTAGGGATTGTTTGATTTTCTTTTTTAACTTGATATTTATTAATAAGATTTAAAAAATAGCCGATTTTTATCAAATTATTTAATATTAAAAAAACAAGAATAATAATAAGATAAGAATTTAACAAAACCCCTTTATCAAAACTTTTTTTGATTAAATTTAAAATAAGACTTATTAAAATAAGATTAAAAATTATACTCCAACCGCCAAAAATAAATCCTAAAAGATAAAAAAATAAACAAGCAAAAATTAATAGTTTGTTTTTTAAAGTGATAGGTTTTAATTTCATTTTTCTGGTCGGAGCGGCGGGACTTGAACCCACGACCTTGCGCTCCCAAAGCGCACGTTCTAGCCATCTGAACTACGCTCCGATTTTAAATAAACTTTTTTTAATAATCTTTTGTTTTTCTTAATCTTTTTCGAGCTCCGTCAAGATAAGGCGGATTAATTTTATCTAATCTTTTTTTGCACTTCGTTTAAAAAAGATTGATCTTATTGAACACCTGAACTACGTTTTGTATTTTATTAACTTATATTTTATCAGAAATATCAAAAATAAGAATTCAAAATTAAAAAACTAAAAACAAAGATTAACATAACTTAATTGATTTGTGAATTTGTTTTGTTTAAAACTTGTATATTTTTAAAATAAAGGTAAGTTTTTTTAATAGTTAATTAAATCCTAGTTGACTAGTCAACTCTCCTAAGGTTAGAAATAAGATTGAGATTCCCGTTTTCACGGGAACAGGGATTCCCGCCTTCGCGGGAATGACAAGGAAGGAAGATTCCCGATTGCTCGGGAACAAGGATTCCCGCTTACGCGGGAATGACAGAAATGGGCATATGTCATTCCCACGAAAGTGGGAATCTCATATGGTTTATAGATTCCCGTTTTCACGGGAATGACAAGAAACTACGGGAATGACATTAACCCTTCTGTCATTTCCACTTCTTTTTTGTCATCTCACCTTTCTTTCATCCCCGCTACTTTTTTGTCATCCCCGCGAAAGCGGGGATCTCATATGGTTTATGGATTCCCGTCTACACGGGAATGAGAGGAAATCGGGATTCCCGATTACTCGGGAATGACAAGGAAGGAAGATTCCCTTTTACACGGAAACAAGGATTCTCTATTACTCGGGAATGACAAGAATAAGATTAATTAGTTTTCGAGTTTAATTAAAAAATTAAAATTTATTTTTATTTAGAATTAGTTATTTCCTGATTAACTTGTTTGCAGTTGGATTTTAAAGCTAGAGAAGGTGAGGGTATGAGAATTTAAAAATTAAATATTTGCTGAATTTATTTGTAATATTTTTTTAAATTGTTTGTATTAATAGATAGAGAGGAGGTGAAAATATATGAATAAAAAAATAATTTTTGGGATTTTAGGAGTTTCAATTTTTAGTTTTATTTTTGCGTCAAAGACATTAGCTTATCGTGGTAATCCTAATGTTTATGGACCAAACTATACTCCTGAAAGACACGAAGCAATGACTAAAGCTTTTGCTAATAAAGATTATAATACTTGGAAAAATTTAATGGGCGATAGACCAATTACACAAAGAATTAACGCCTCTAATTTTTCCAAATTTACTCAAATTAATCAATTGATGCTTGAAGGAAAAGTTGATGAAGCTAATAAATTAAGAGCCGAATTAGGTTTAGGTCTTGGACTTGGTAGAGGAGGCCAATTTAGAAATAGTTATAATTATAATAAATAAAAAAATTTAAATTTAATAATATTGCTGCCGGCAGCAAAAAATGATAAAAAAATATTTTAAAAAATTTAAAAGATGAAAAAGTTATTGATTTAGTTTTAAAAAATAAAGAATTTTTTAGCTTAATTATTGACCGATATGAAAAAAGACTAAAAAACTATCTTTTGTATTTAACTAAAGATAAAGAAAAAATTAATGACATTGTTCAAAACACTTTTATTAAAACTTATATTAATCTAAATAGTTTTAATAAAAAAATGAAATTTTCTAGTTGGGTTTTTAGGATAGCTCATAACGAAGCAATTAATTTATTAAAAAAAGAAAGTTTTTTTAAAAAAGTTGATTTTAATTTTTTTCTTAATTTAAAAAGTGAAAAAGATAATGAAAAAGAGATAATAAACGAAGAAGAAAAAAATATGGTTAAAAAATGTTTAGACGAATTGCCTTTTGATTATAAAGAGGTGATGGTTTTTTATTTTTTTGAAAAAAATTTGTCAAAATATTAGTTAGTTTTTTAAATATGAAAAAACAAAAAATAAAAGAAAAAATTTTGAAAAAAATTTTTTTAGCTGGTTTTTTTGTTTTAATTATTTTTTTAATTTTTCTTTTTAAAAGTTTTAATAAAGATAATTCTTCTTTTTTAAGATACAAAATAGAAGGAAAAAATTATAACCTTTTAATATCAAGAACCCCTCAAGAATGGGAAAAAGGGTTAATGTTTTATAAAAATAAAAAAGAATTAAAAGGCGCTGATGGGATGATTTTTATTTTTCCTGATAAAGATTTTAGATCATTTTGGAATAAAAATACTTATTTAAATCTTGATATATATTGGTTAGATAATGATAAAATTGTTGGAAAAGATTTTCTCCCAAGTATTTTAAAAACAAAAAATATTTATACGATTAGTTCACCAGTTAAAATAAATAAAGTAATTGAGATAATAAAAGAATAGTTTTATTTTTGGTAATAATGATGATAAGTAGTGATATATCTTATGGTTCCTGAGACTCCTCTGATAACTACTGAGTGAGTGATAATTCTGTCTTTTTGAAAAATAACTCCTTTTAAAAGCGGGCCATCAATCACGCCAGTTGCTGTAAAAGAAAGCTCTTTTCCTTTTGCCATTTCTTCAGAATTAAAAACTTTGTTTAAATCTTTTATTCCTGAAGATCTTATTTTTTCAATATCAGAATCTTTTTTAGGTTTAAATCGGCAAAGTATCTCGCCACCCATGACCTTCATTGCTACCGCTGCTAAAACTCCTTCAGTTGATCCGCCAATTCCCATATAGACATCAACTCCCGAATCAGGAAAACAAGTGGCAATTGCCGCGGAGACATCACCATCGGTTATCAGTCTTATTCTTGAGCCGGCTTCTCTTATCTCTTCAATTAATTTTTGATGTCTTTCTCTATCTAAAACCATCACTACTAATTCTGATACTTTTTTATCTAAAGCTTTTGCAATTCTTTCAAGATTCTTTTTTACTGAAAGATTAAGATCAATGACTTTTTTTGCTTTCGGACCAACGGCAATTTTTTCCATATAAGTATCTGGCGCATGAAGAAGCGATCCTTTTTTACCAGCAGCAATAACACTTATCGCATTATATCTTCCAAAAGCGACACTATCAGTGCACTCTAAAGGATCAATGGCAAGATCCATCTCTGGGCCTTTACTGGTGCCAACAACCTCGCCATTATAAAGCATTGGCGCTTCGTCTTTTTCTCCTTCTCCAATAACCACTGTTCCTTTAAAATCAACTTGATTAAAGCGTTCTCTCATTGATTTGACAGCTGCTCCGTCAGCTTTTTTCTTTTCTCCTCGACCAATCCAAAGCGAAGAAGAGATAGCAGCAGCCTCAGTAACTCTGACAAATTCTAAAGCAAGATTTCTATCCATTGTCATAAATGGTATACATTTGACAAAAAAAAATCAAGTTGTTAGACTTTTTGTATTAAAAATTTTAAAAACTATGAATAAAAATCAACTTCATCAAACTGCTCAAAAATTAGTCGCTCCAGGAAAGGGGATTTTAGCTGCTGATGAGAGTTTAAAAACAATGACAAAAAGATTATCAGCAATTGGTGTTGAGTCAACTTTAGAGAATAGATCGATGTGGCGACAGATAATGGTTGAAAGTCAAGGTATTGAAAACTATATATCAGGGATTATTTTATATGATGAGACCTTAAGAAATCCTTTGCCAAATGGCAAGATGATTGCTGATATTTTAAAAGAAAAGGGAATTTTAGTGGGGATAAAAACTGATGAAGGGACTTATAAATTTAATGAAAAAGAAGAGACTTTTACTTTAGGTTTAGACAGGTTAGAAAAAAGATATGAAGAATATAAAAATATGGGAGCAGTTTTTGCTAAATGGCGAGCTGTTTATAAAATAGGTGATGATATGCCTTCAAAAGCGGCTCTTGTTTCTAATGCTATTGGTCTTGCTCAGTATGCTTTGATCACCCAAAAAGCTGGATTAGTTCCTATTGTTGAGCCTGAAGTTTTAGTTCTTGAAGGTTCTCATAGTATTGAAAAAAGTGAAGAAGTAACAGAGATGGTTTTAGAAGAGGTATTTAAATGGCTTGAAAGATTTGGGGTTGATTTTGCTGGTATGCTTTTAAAACCAAATATGGTTTTAGCAGGAAAAGAATCTATTGATCAACCAAGTATTGATGAGATTGCTGAAAAAACAGTTAAAGTCTTAAAAAAGACTGTTCCTAAGGAAGTGCCGGGAATTGTCTTTTTATCAGGCGGTTTAACTCCTGATCAGTCAACTGATTATTTGAGAGCAATGAATAAAAATTTTAAGAATTTGCCGTGGCAATTAAGTTATTCTTTTGGAAGAGCATTACAGCAAGAAGGACTTAAAGCGTGGAGAGGTAAAAAAGAAAATATTGATTTAGCTCAAAAAGAATTTATTAAAAGAGCAAAAAAAGTTTCTTTAGCCAGAGATGGACAATAATTGTATTTTTTGCAAAATTGTTAACAAACAACTTCCCTCATATCAAGTATATGAAGACAATAATTTTTTAGCTTTTTTAGATATCTATCCTCGAGTTGAAGGACACACTTTAGTTATTCCAAAAAAACATTATCGTTGGGTTTATGAGGTGCCAAATTTTAAAGATTATTGGGAAGTAGTTTTAAAAATTACCAAAAAAATGAAAAGTAGTTTGTCTCCATATTTTATTACTTATGTGACTCATGGTTTAGAAGTTCCTCATGCTCATATTCATATTCTTCCAAGAAAAAAGGAAGAAACAGAATATATTCCTCAAGTTAAAAAAATATCTCCTGATAATCTTCAAAAAATCGCTGAAAAAATTAGACTTACTTAATTAGTAGTAAGTAGAAAGTATTAAGTATTTAGGGGATTGAAACCCCGAAGGGGTCTCGTTGAAACATTAAAAATTTCTAATTAACCTAATTGACCCAATTTCTAAACCTTTAAACCCTCAAACTTTTAAATTTTCAAACCAATTAGTAAACAAGCAGAACCAATTAACTGATTTAATTTTTATATCAATAAAAAACTTCATTTTTGTTGGCTATAGACTATAGACAAAAAAGCTTTTTTATATTAAACAAAAAAATAAATATGTTGGCAAGAGTTTTTTCCGGTTCAACAATAGGTTTAGAAGGTGTTTTAATTGAGGTTGAGGTTGATGTGGCTGAAAAAGGTTTTCCCGGGTTTACTATTGTTGGTCTTCCTGATAAAGCAGTTGATGAAGCCAAAGAAAGAGTCAGAGCAGCAATTATTAATACTTCCTACAGTATGCCTGATACTCGATTAACAGTTAATTTAGCTCCTGCTGATATTCCAAAAGTTGGATCAGCTTTTGATTTGCCGATTGCCGTTGGGATTTTAGCGGCTTCAGGAAAGATAAAAAAAGATTTATTAAAAAACAGTCTATTTTTAGGCGAATTATCTCTTGAAGGGTATTTGCGAAAAGTCTCAGGAGTAATCTCAATTGTTCTTTTGGCTAAAAAAAAGAAAATCAAAAATATTTTTTTACCAGTTGAGAATGCTTATGAGGCGGCTTTAGTTGATGGGATTGATATCTATCCTTTAAGAAGCTTGACAGATTTAGTTTTGCATCTTAATGAAGAGATAAAAATTGCTCCTTTTCCTTATCAAGGGATTAAAGAAGGAAAAAATAATTTTCAAGGATTTTTGTTTGAAAATATTAAAGGCCAAGCAGGAGCAAAAAGAGCGCTGGAGATTGCTGCTGCTGGTTTTCACAATGTTTTTTTAAAAGGTCCGCCAGGAGCCGGAAAAACCCTTATGTCAAGATCAATTATTTCAATTCTTCCACCGATGGAAAAAGAAGAGATTTTAGAGGTGACAAAGATATATTCAGTTGCCGGACTTTTAAAAGACTCTTTTTTTATTAGTCAAAGACCCTTTAGAGCACCTCATCATACTATTTCTCGAATTGGTTTAACTGGCGGCGGATCAAATCCAATGCCAGGAGAGGTGTCTTTAGCTCATCGAGGAGTTTTGTTTATGGATGAATTTTCTGAGTTTCCAAGATCAGTCCTTGAATCTTTAAGACAACCTTTAGAGGATGGTCAAATAACTATTTCAAGAGCGCAAAAAAGCTTGACTTTTCCTTGTCGTTTTTTATTGATTGCTGCTTCTAATCCTTGTCCTTGCGGATATCTTGGTCATCCAAAAAAAGCTTGTCGGTGTTTGCCAGGAGCAATTTTAAAATACAAAAAAAGACTTTCCGGTCCGCTTTTGGATAGAATTGATATTCATGTTGAGGTTATGCCAGTTTTAGAAGATGAGTTGATTTCGGATAATCTATCTGAATCAAGCGAGACGATAAGACAAAGAGTTATCAAAGCAAGAGAAAGACAAAAAGAAAGATTTAAAAATTTAAAAATTTTTACTAATAGCGAGATGACACCAGCTGATGTTAAAAGGTTTTGTCAGCTAAAAGATGAAGCTTTAAGTCTTTTAAAAAAAGCAATCTCAAAACTTTCCCTTTCAGCTAGAGGTTATTTTAGAACGATTAAGATAGCTCAAACAATTGCCGATTTAAAAAATGAGGAAAAAATTGGTTATTCAGAGATTGCTGAAGCTTTACAATACCGGGCAACTGACGATGCTTCTTGACAAAGAAAAAAAAATTATCTAGTATATAGCTTATATGTTAAATCCCAAATTATTAACTTATAAACTCTTAGCTCAACAACCAGTTAATGTGGGTAAAATTGGTATTAACATTCCTACTTTTGATAAAGTTTTAACATTTGTTATAAGACTTTTTTTTGTTGTTGCTGGTCTTGTGGCTTTGATTTATCTTCTTTTGGGAGCTTTTGCCTGGGTGACATCGGGCGGAAACAAAGAAAATATTGATAAAGCCAGAGAAAAAATTCAAGCAGCGATAATTGGCGTGGTCCTTATTTTTGCGGTTTTAGCTGTGGCTGGTGTTGTTGAAAACATGCTTGGTATTGGTTTAGGGATTACTCGCGATATTCAATTTCCACAATTAGTGCCTGATATTTATAAATAATTTTTATTAGAAAAAAATGATCTTCGCTCAACAACTATCTTCTTGGGAAGAATCAGGATGCATAGTTGATGGTGTTCCAACTTTAAAATGTTTAGAGGTTGTTTTTGGCAATATTTTAGTGATGTCGTCAGCTTTTATTGTTTTAGTTTTGTTTATTATGTTTGTTGTTGGCTCAATCAATTATTTGACATCTTTTGGTAATCCTGAGAAAATCAAAAAAGCCCAAGGAACTCTTCGTTATGCTTTAGTCGGTTTTATTTTATTTATCAGCGCCTTTTTAATCCTTAAGATTATTGATGTGTTGTTTTTAGGTGGTCAGGGAAAGATCTTTCAATTTAATCTCGAGATTCAACCATAAAATTATTTTTGTGGAGTAACAAAAATAACTTTGACTCCTTCATTTTCAGGAATCGGTGAAACAATTCTATTTTTTTCTTTTAAAAAATTAAAAAAAACAAAAAGAATAAGCGCTAAACCAACAGCAATCAAAATTAATCCGAGTTTTTTCATAGATTAACCTTTTCTTTGATTAGATAATAAGGCCTTTTTTTTATTTCTTGATATATTTTACCAATATATTCGCCGATTATACCAATGGTGATAAGTTGGATTCCGCCTAAAAACATAATTGCAGTAAAAAGACCAGTCCAACCTAAAGTGAAGTTTTCTGGATGAAAAATTTTTTCAATCAGTTTATAAAAAATTCCTATAAAACCAACAATTCCTGATAAAAAACCAAAATAAATCGCAATTCTTAAGGGTTTGATTGAAAAAGAGATGATTCCATCTAAAGCAAAATTAATCATTTTTAAAAAACTATAATGGGTTTTTCCTGAGAATCTTTTTTCTCTTTTGAAATAAACATAGTCAGTCGGAAAACCAGGCCAAGCAACTAATCCTCTTAAAAATGAAGGTGTTTCTTTAAGATTTAAAATAAAGCTTACCACTTCTTTATCTAAGAGTCGGAAATCACCAACTTCTTGAGGAATTGGAGTATCAGATAAAAAATTTATGAATTTATAAAAAAAAGAAGCGGTTTTTAATTTAAAAAGATTTTCTCCTTCTCTTAAAGTTCTTTTAGCATAGACAATTTTTGCTCCACTTTGCCATTTTTTGATCATTTCAGGGATAAGTTCTGGTGGATCTTGTAAATCAGCATCAATTGAGATAATAACATCACCTTTGGCTTCTTTATAGCCAGCCAAAAGCGCCATCTGATGACCAAAGTTTCGATAAAAAGAGATAAGTTTAATTTTTTTATTTTTCATCGCTTCTTTTTTTATTTCCTGAGGAGTATTATCAGTTGAGCCATCATCAACAAAGATAATTTCATATCTATATGATTTGATAGAGGATAAAAGTCTTTCTAAAAGAGGAGTGATATTTTTTTCTTCGTTAAAAACCGGAACGATAATTGATACTAGAAATTTTTCCATCATTTATATTATAATATATTTATATACGGGGTAGTGTACGGCTGCACAGGAGGCTCATAATCTCCTAGACCGTGGTTCGACTCCCGGCCCCGTAACCAAACTTCTAGAAAAAAATCTGCCACCATTTTTGCCAGTTTTTTAAAACCGGTGTTGGTGAAGGGAGAATTTTTTTTGTTGGTGAGGGAATAATTATTACCACTTCGTTTTCTTTTGAGAGATTTAATTTATTTCTGATTGTTTTTTCAATTTCATCAATGCTTTTTTTATTGATAATTTTGGTTTTTAACTCAATATTTTTCTTTTTTTCTTCCTCATAATCTTTTTTTATTTGCTGATAAAACTCGATTTTATTTTTATAATTTAAAACATTTGGCAAAAGAGAAGAAAAAAGAAAGATTAAAAAGATAATAAGAAAAATTTTTTTTAACATTGTTGGGAGACTAGGATTCGAACCTAGATAAACAGATCCAAAGTCTGTTGTCCTACCGTTAGACGATCTCCCAAGTAAAGATATATTTTACCAAAAAATTATTATAATTTTTTTATGGATGAGGTTTTTTATAAACTTTCAAAATTGTTAATTTTTGTTCCTATAATAATAATTATTATTAGCTTATTTTTTAAATACAATAATTCTCAAAATCAAAAATTTGATCTTAATTCTTCTTTTTCTCCAACTTCTTTTTTTATTTTATCGCCGACATTAGTTAATCAAAAAAATAAACTTGATTTAAGTCTTAAAGACTCTTTTGAATGTTTTTACGAAGATAAAATTACCGGTGATAGTTATATTTTAAAAGTTGATAAAGGAAAAATCAATATTCAAGCAACAATTTCAGGACAGATAAAAAATTATGATCTTTCACCCTATAGTTTTTTTATTGAAAATATTTTAAAAAGTGATATTAATAAAATTGAAGAAATGGCTAAACCTTATCTGCAGAATAAAGGGATTGATATCAAAACTTTAATAAAAAGCTGTCAAAAAAAGAATTAATTTGGCAAAAGTGAGTTAAGAATTTTTAAGATTCTTGATGAGTCAGCTTTGGTCTTTAAAGCTTTCATACAGATTCCAATAATGGCTTTTGGATTTTGTTGATAAATATTTTTGTTTTCTTCAATAATTTTTTCTATTTCTTTTTTTAGCTCTTCATCGGTTAATTCTGGAGGAAGATATTCGGAGAGGATGGCTAATTGTTTTTTGTGTTTTTCAACTAGATCTGGTCGTTTTCCTTTTTCAAAAGCTTCAATTGATTCTTTTATTTCTTTGATAATTTTTTTGATTACTAAAATTATTTCTTCATCATTGAGTTCTGATTTTTTTTCAATTTCTTTGTTTTTAATCGCTGAGATTAAAAAACGAATCACTTCAAGTTTTTCTTGATTTTTGTTTTTTAAAGCTTGGATTTGGTCCTCTTGTAATTTTTTTCTTAACATAGGTATAATTATAATTCTATATGAAAAAAAGAGCAAACGAAAATCCGATTAAATTATTGCTTGATTTTCAAAAGACTTTAAATCAGACTCCAAGTTATGAAAAGATGATTGAAGAAATCAAAATGATGAAGTTTAAAGTCAGACCGATTCAAGGCAGTTTGTCCGATGTTGATTTTAAAAATAAACAGTTTGTTGAGATTTTATGGAAGTTAGGCAAGTTGGATAGCTTCTTTCAAGAAAAGATTTTGTCTTTGAAAGGTAAAGAAAAAGAGTTCTTTTTAAATTTTTTTGAATCAGTCTATTTGAAATATCAAGAAGATTTAAACAAAATAAAATTATCAAAAACTAAATTTAAAAAAACCGATAATCTTTTAGCAGTGGAAATTTTTAAGGAAGTTAGCGATAAAGTTAATTAATTATGAAAAAATTTCCTGTGGTTTTGGATGTTGAGACTAAGTATAGTTTTCGTGATTTTGATGATCCAAAAAAACTTCAGATATCAGTGGCAGTGATTTATGATTATAAGGATAATAAAGAAAAAATTTTTGAGGAAAAAGAGTTAAATAGTCTTTTCCCCATTCTTGAAAATGCTTCCTATATCATTGGTTTTAATGTTTTTAATTTTGATATTGCCGTTTTACAAGCTTATTATCCAGGAGATGTAAAAGTTTTTTCTTATTTTGATATTCTTGAGGACATCAAACAAAAAATTGGTAAAAGGATTTCTTTAAATGAAGTGATTAAAGCAACTTTAGGAAAAAGCAAATCTGGTCATGGTTTTCAGGCGATAAATTTCTATCAAGAAGGAAAAATTGAGGAGTTAAAAAAATATTGTCTTGATGATGTTTTGCTAACAAAAGAACTTTTTGAATATGGAGTCAAAAATAAAGTAATTTTTTATCCAACCCATCAAGGAAAAGAAAAAATTGTTGTTGATTGGCAAAAATATCTGGAAACCCAAGAAGACAAAGATATGCCCCTGACTTTGCCGTTTTAATTTTTTGATATCACTAATTGATTTTTTTTATAATCAACAAAGATTTTATCCCCGTTTTTTATTTTTCCTTCAACTATCTGCAAAGCAATTTCATCAACAATCTCTTCATTAATCACTCTTTTTAATGGTCGAGCGCCGTAGACTTTATCAAAACCAATTTTTAATAAATATTCTTTTACTGCTGGAGAAAATTCAAGAGAAAGATTTTGTTTTAAAAGCCTTTTTTCTAGATATTTTAATTGAATTTCAACAATTTGTTTCATCATCTCTTTATCAAGAGAATTAAAAATAATAATTGAGTCTAATCGGTTGATTAACTCTGGTTTAAAGTATTTTTTTAACTCTTCTAAAACTTTATCCTTTTCGTTTTTTTCATAGTATTGACTACCGATATTTGATGTCAAAATAATAATTGTATTTTTAAAATTGACCATTCTTCCTCGACCATCAGTAAGATGTCCTTCATCAAAAATTTGAAGAAAAATATTAAATATTTGAGGATGAGCTTTTTCAACCTCATCAAAAAGAACAACTGAATAAGGTTTTCTTCGGACAGCTTCAGTAAGCTGTCCCCCTTCTTCATAACCGACATATCCCGGTGGGGCGCCGATTAATCGAGCGACATTATGAGCCTCCTGATATTCGCTCATATCAATTCTAATAATTGCTTTTTCATCATTGAATAATGCTTCAGCTAAGGCTTTGGCGGTTTCAGTTTTTCCAACACCGGTTGGGCCTAAAAAAAGAAAAGAACCAATTGGTCGGTTTTCTTCTCCTAAACCAGCCCGTGATCGACGGACAGCTGAAGCAATTTTTTTGATCGCTTCATCCTGTCCAACAACTCTTTTTTTTAAATCTTCTTCTAAATGCGATAATTTTTCTCCTTCAGATCGCAGAAGTCGAGCCACAGGAATACCTGTCCAACGGGAGACAATTTTTGCAATATCATCATCATTAACTTCTTCTTTTAACAATCGTTCTTCATCAGGGATTTTTTCCCATTTTTCTTCGATTTCTTTTAGTTTTTTTTCTAATTCTGGAATTTTTCCATATTTTAATTCTGCTGCTTTATCAAGAAGAAACTCTTTTTCTGCTTTTTCTAATTCTCCTCGAAGTTGATCTAATTCAATTTTAATTTTTTGAAGTTGACTGATAATCTCTTTTTGTTTTTCCCATTGATTAATAAGTCTATTTACTTCTTCTTGTAGTTTTTCTCTTTGTTTTTTTAGTTCATCGATTTTCTTTTGACGATTTTTTTCTTTTTTTAAAGCTTGAATTTCAATATCAATTTGAAGAATTTTTCTTTTTTTTTCATCAATGATGGTTGGCATCGAGTCAATCTCGATTTTGGCTGCTGCTGCTGCTTCATCAATCAGATCAATAGCTTTATCAGGAAGATAACGATCAGTGATATAACGAGAAGAGAGATTAACTGCAGCAATTAAAGCATCATCATTGATTTTTATTCCGTGATGAACCTCATATTTTTCTTTAATTCCGCGAAGAATGGTTAAAGTATCTTCAGGAGTTGGTTCATCGATATAAACAGGTTGAAAACGTCTTTCTAAAGCCGCATCTTTTTCTACATATTGACGATATTCTTTGACAGTTGTTGCGCCAATAACCCTAATTAATCCACGAGCTAAGGCTGGTTTTAACATATTTGAGGCATCAACCGCGCCTTCGGCTGCCCCAGCGCCAACTAAGGTATGAAGCTCATCAATAAAAAGGATATATTTTCCATCGCTTTTTTCTATCTCCTGAAGGAGTTTTTTTAGTCTTTGTTCAAATTCACCTCGATAAGAAGCTCCAGCCAAAAGACCAGCAAGATCAAGAGCAATAATCTCTTTATTTTTAAGACTGGTTGGTACATCGCCAGTAATAATTCTTTGGGCTAGTCCTTCAACAATAGCAGTTTTTCCAACACCAGGATCACCAAGCAAAACAGGATTGTTTTTTAATCTTCTTGATAAGATTTGAATGACTCTTCTTATTTCCTGATCACGGCCAATTACCGGATCGAGTTTTCTTTTTCGCGCTAAATCAGTAAAATTAATTGTGAATTTTTCTAATGGTTTTTCCTCAATAGGTGGTTGATAGTTGATGTCCATATAAAAAAATTATATCATAATTAGCAGACTTGTCAATAGAGTGCTAATAATTATTATTGACTTTTTTATTTTAATATTATATTCTAATTTTTAATTAAAAATTTATATTTTTATATTAAAAATTAAAATTTTTAAACAAAAATATGGATAATTATAATAATCTTAGAAATTTTTTAATTATTTCTTACGATGAACTTGAAGAACTCAATCTTAAAGCAAAGAAAGCTCGATTAGAAGAGATTGATGAAAAAGAAATGAGTAAATATTATTTAGAATATTTAAAAAAAGAAAAAAGGTTAAAAGCAGTAACGATTGCTTTTTGCGATATTGAAGGAAGATTACATATGCTTGATTATGATAAAAAGTTTTTTATAGACAACTATAATAATTTAACATTTGACGGCTCATCCATCCGTGGTTTTTCTCGTCAAGCAGAGTCTGATTTGCGATTAAGAGTTGATTGGCGGGCTTTTTGGTGGTTGCCGGCTGATGTTTTTGGTCCAGGGAAAGTGCTAATGATGGCGTTTGTTGAAGATAAAGATAAACAGCCATATTTAATGGACATGCGCGGTCGCCTGCAAAGTTATTTATTGTCGATTAAAAAAAAGGATAATTACACTTTTTTAGTGTCTAATGAGATTGAGGGGTTTCTCGTTAAGGGAGAGAACGCTGAGCAGAATTTTGATGAACGTGTTGGTTTTCAGTTAGTATCTCAAGGAGGGTATTATCATTCTCTTCCAAACGATATTTTGCGAGTTTTTATTGACCGGACGGCTGAGGCTCAACGAGCAATGGGTTTTGAAAATGAAAAAGATCATCCAGAAGTTGCTCCATCTCAGTTTGAATTGAATTACTCTTATTCACCAATGCTCAACGCGGCAGATCAAATCGTTTTATATAAACTTATCGCCCGTCAGGTGGCAAAAAATATGGGTATGACCGCTACTTTTTTGCCAAAGCCGATTATGGGGATTAACGGAAGCGGGATGCACACTAATCTTTCGATCGTAAAAAATGGAAAAAATCTTTTCTATGATAAAAAAGGAAAAGAAAATCTTTCTTCTTTTGGATGGGAAGCGGTCAATAAACTTCTAAATTATGCCAATGATTTTTGTTTGGTAATGAATAGTTCGGTTAATGCTTATCGCCGACTCGATCCTCATTTTGAAGCGCCAAATGAAATTAAGGTTTCGCCTATGGATAGGGGGGCGATGATACGAATTCCTTTATTCAATGAAAAATCAGCGAGGATTGAAATAAGAAGTGTTGCTCCAGATGCCAATCCTTATTTATTATTTTATGTTCTTGCCGCAATGATTCTCGAAGGAAAAATAAAAGAAAATATGCTTGTTGAAAGAAAAAGAGCAATTTATTTACCATCCAAAATTAATTTTGCCATTCAAGAGTTTAGAAAAAGTCAGCTAATGAATAAAATTTTAGGCGAAGAGTTTGTTAAGCGGTTTGTCAATCTAAAACAAAAAGCGGCCGATCGTTGTCCTGATGATTTGGGAACAAAAGTGAAAAACGGTGAGGTTTGGTATCATCACGAAGTTTATAATCAGTGGATTTGGAATAATTTTTAAATTTATTTAAGATAAAGCTTTTTTGTCAAAAGAACTCCTCCTCCAACAAAAATAAAACCAAAAGCAAGCCAAAAATCACGAATTTTTGCTTCTTTTCGATTGTTTTTTAGCTGATTAAGACAGTTGTTATAATTATTTTTTCTTAATTCTTCTTCGTATTGATTTGGTTTTCGAGTAATTCCTTTTTCATCATATAATGGATAAAAAGATTGTTGATAACATTCTTCTTGTGTTTTGGGGTAAAAAGGAAAAAAGAAAATGTTATTTAGAGGATATTCTTTATAATAAACAAGATTAAAGATAAATTTGATAAAAAAAAATATTCCTAAAAGCAGCATTAACCAACCTGAATAGTTAACAAATGTATTAAA
>JBBILA010000017.1:0-16844 GCA_037445105.1 Candidatus Microgenomates bacterium | reverse complement strand
TCTGTCTTTGGTAGACATTGCTTAAATTAACAACCAAAAATTTTCCTTGATAAGCTTTTTTTTTAAAAATATTTTTTTGCAAGGAAAAACTCTCTATTGAGATCTTTATTTTTTCTTGAGGTTTATTGAAAACGACATCAACTAAAACATCTTTAGAATTGCTCGTTTTATACATACCTGCCGGATAAGGATAATCTGATCTTTTTCCATGAATGACAAAAACAATATGATTTAAATCAAAAGAAGAAAAATAATCAATTCCTGAAGTGTTTTCCCAAGTTGGATCAACTGGCAACCAAATTTTTTTATTTTCATCATAATATTCAGGCCAAGAATGCAAAACATCAGAAACAAGCGATAAAGGCTGAAGTTTGTCATCAAAAGAAAAACCATAACCTTGAAGCTCTCTTGATAAAAATCCTTTTTCTCTTGAAATACCAATAAAAAGATCAGAGAACTCCAAACAAACAGCATTGCTAGGATTTTTTAAGACATTATCAGCTCCTAGTCTTTTTGGTTGATTGATTTTATTGTAATTATAAGTTAAATTATCAACAACAAAACGATATATACTTTCAATTGTTTTTAATGATTTAATCTTTTCTTGATTAGTAATTTTCCAATTAATATCATCACTTAAAAGATATAATCGTTGAGTTTTAATCTGTTTTTGATAAAAATCTATTAATTCTTCTCTTGGTTTTGAAAAAATCTCAACATAGCCATTAAAATTAATATCTTTTTCTTCTAAAGGATTAAGATTAAATTGAGCTAATAAATTACCATCTTCATCTTGATAAACATTTTTTGGTTTTGGATTAATTTCTTCATAATAAACTTTTTGATATAAAGTATCAGGTGGTAAAGCAATTTCTGTGACAATTGGATATATCTCTTTATTTCTTAAACTATATCTTAAACTAAGTTTATAAATTTGACTTTCACCAAAAATTGCATAAATCATTTTCGTTTGCGGATTATCCCAGATAATCTGATTTTCTGAAATAAATGTCGGTTTTGGTTTAGCGATTGAGATTTTTTTATTAGTTTTTTCAGGCAAAATAACAATAACTTTGTAGCTGTCATCAGAGTTTTTCTTTTCAATAACCGGCAAAAGCACTTCCCAGATATTGCCATTAATTTTAAATAGATTTTTTTGTTTAAATTTCAGATTTAAATTATTGATTAAATCTTTACCAACTTTTGGATCAGAAAAACTCATCTGAATTTTGGTGATTTTACCGTCAGATAAAATTTCAGGAATAATCTCTTGATTGTCATCATAAACCACTAAATCTTCAATAATAAAAGACTGAGGAAAACTAATTGAATATTTGTTAATATAAATATCACTTCTTAAATTAGTGATCTTAATTTTAAAGTCAACCTTTGTTTTTTGAGTTTTTTCAAAATCAGAAAGATCATAAATAAATTGATAATCGGTTTTAAAATCAGTGGCAAAAATTTTAATTGAAAAAATGAAAAAAAAACTAAAGAAAAATATAAAAAAACCAAATAATTTTTTCTTATATTGATCGTTCATTTTTAATTTTCGATTTTAAATAAAAACCTGTATAAGAATCTTTTACTTTCATTATACCGTCAATCTCACCTTGATAGACAACCTTTCCACCATTATCACCACCATCTGGACCTAAGTCAATAATATATTGACAGTTTTTAATAACATCTAAATTATGTTCAATAACAATCACGGTATTTCCTTTATCAACTAATTCTTTAAAGGTATAAATTAATTTTTCAATATCATAAAAATGAAGGCCGGTAGTTGGTTCATCCAAAATATATAAAGTTCTTCCTTGATTTTTTTTAGATAATTCGTTGACTAATTTGAGTCTTTGGGCCTCACCTCCTGAAAGTTGAGGAGCCGGTTGACCTAACTCTAAATAACCAAGACCGGTCTTTTGCAAAAATTGAAGTTTAGAAAAAATTTTATAATGATTAGCAAAAAAATCAGCTGCCTCATCAACAGTCATTTTTAAAATATCATAAATATTTTTTCCTTTATATCTGATCTCTAAAGTTTCTCGGTTATATCTTTTTCCTTGACAGACATCACAAGTGACATAAACATCAGATAAAAACTGCATTTCAATTTTTAAAACTCCTGCTCCCTGACATTTTTCACATCTTCCTCCTTTAACATTAAAAGAAAATCTTCCTTTTTTAAAACCGGCAATTTTGGCATCAACTGTCTCAGCAAAAATCTCTCGAATATCATCAAAAAAACCTATATAAGTAGCTGGATTTGATCTTGGTGTTCGGCCAATTGGTGATTGATCAACTAGATAAACCTTATCTAAATATTGATACCCTTCAAGCCTTTCAAACTGACCAATTTTTCCTTGATAATAACCGTCAAGATAGTATTTTAAAGCCGGATAGAGAGTCTCGGTAATCAAGGTTGACTTACCACTTCCAGAAACTCCAGTCACCGCAATTAAATTGCCTAAAGGAAATCTCACATTGATATTTTTTAAATTATTTTCTTTGGCTCCTTTGATGATAATCTCGCCTTGATGATTAACAATCTTTTTTCTTTTAATCTCAATCTTTTTTCTTCCGCTTAAAAAAAGACCGGTTAATGAGTTTTTATTTTCTTTTATCTCTTCTAAACTTCCGGTAAAAACGACTTTTCCACCATCTTTTCCCGCTTTTGGACCAAGTTCAATCAGATAATCAGCTGATTCAATCGTCTCTTGATCATGTTCAACAATAATTAAAGTATTGCCAAGATCTCTTAAATTTTTTAATGATTTAATTAATGAAGAGATATCTTTTGGATGAAGACCAATTGATGGTTCATCTAAAACATACAAAACTCCGGTTAAACCGGTGCCAATTTGAGAAGCTAGTCTAATTCTCTGCAGTTCACCTCCGGATAAAGTTTTAGCGGTTCTAGAAATTGTCAAGTAAGACAAACCCACATTTTGTAAAAATTTTAATCGGGTTAAAATCTCCTTTATAATTGGTTTGGCAATTTCTTTTTCGTAATCAGAAATTACTTTATATATCTGGTTTTCAAAATAATTAACTAAAAAATTAACTGAATAATCTGAGAACTGAGCAATATTTTTTTTATCTATTGTTACTGACAAAACTTCTTTTTTTAATCTTTTTCCTTGACATTTTTGACAAATTTCTTCTTTTAAATATTTTTGAATTTCAAAACTGCCTTCCCCTGATGATTCATAATATTTTTTTTCTAATTCATTAATTATGCCATTAAACTTTTCATAAATCACCGTTGGTTTACCAAAACGATTAACTCCTGGCACTCGATAAACTTTATTGTTTCCATAAAGAAGAATTTTTATTTTTTCTTTGGGTAAATTTTTAATCGGTTCGTTTAAATCAATTCCTTCTTCTTCAGCCATTTTTTTAATCAATCTCATATACCAGGTTTCATAAAAGAAAAACTTATTAAAAGGCAGTATCCCTCCTTCAAGAATGCTTAGATTTTTGTTTAAAACCAATTCCGGATCTATTTTATAAACTGTTCCTATCCCTTTACAATTATCACAAGCGCCAAGCGGTGAATTAAAAGAAAACATTCTTGGTTCAAGCTCAGGTAAAGAGATATTGTCTTTTGGACAAGAAAATTTTTCTGAAAAAAGTTTCTCTTCCTGTTTTTCTTTTTTTAAGACCACTAATCCATCAGAAAGATTCAAAGATTGTTCAATTGAATTAGTCAATCTTGATTTTAAATTTGCTAAAAAAACATCGTCTTTTATTTGTTTAAAAACCAAAGAAATCTCATCAATGACAACTTCAATATTGTGTTTATTATTTTTAAACAAATTGATTTCATCAGTTAATTTCTTTTCTTGATTATCAACAATCACTTTTGAAAAACCTTTGGCTAAAAGATTATCAAACAAATCTTTAAATTCGCCTTTTTTTTGACGAACCACCGGTGACAAGATCTGAAAAAAAACTGGTTTAATTTTTTCTTGATTTAAAGAAGAGATGATTTCTGTTAATACTTTATCAACAATTTCATCTAAAGAAAGTTTCCTTATTTCCTGACCACATTCTGGGCAATGGGGATGACCAATCCGGGCAAAAAGCAATCTAAAAAAATCATAAATTTCCGTGATTGTTCCTACAGTTGAACGAGGATTATGAGAGGTAGTTTTTTGATCAATAGAGATTGAAGGAGAAAGACCTTCAATAAGATCTACATCTGGCTTATCCATCACCCCTAAAAACTGTCTTGCATAAGCAGACAATGACTCAACATATCGCCTTTGACCTTCAGCATAGATGGTATCAAAGGCCAGACTCGATTTTCCACTTCCTGAAATACCAGTGATAACTACCATCTTATTTTTCGGAATATCAAGATTAATATTTTTTAAATTATGCTGCCTTGCTCCTCTGATTTTTATATAGTTCATATTAAATTAGATTAATTAGGTCAATTTTTAATTTCTTTAATCTTATCTCTTATTTTAATTGCTAACTCAAAATTCAAATTTTCTGCTTGTCTTTTCATCTCTAATTCTAATTTTTTAATCAGTCTTTTTTTGTCATAAGGAGTTAAAGCTTCTTTCTTTATTTTTTCTAAATCATAAAAGTCTTTTTTTTGAAAATCAGAAAAAATATTTTTTTCTTCTTTTTCAATAATTTTTTCTCTTATCGGTTTATAAACAGTTTTGGGAGTGATATGGTGTTTTTTATTATAAGCTAACTGATATTCTCTTCTTCTTTTTATCTCATCAATAGCTGCTTTAATTGATTTGGTTATTTTATCAGTATAAATTATCACTCGACCATTGATATTTCTGGCTGCCCGACCCATCGTTTGAATAAGAGAGGTTTTTGATCTTAAAAATCCCTCTTGGTGAGCATCTAAAATCGCCACTAAAGTAACCTCCGGCAAATCTAAACCTTCCCTTAGAAGATTAACACCAATTAAAACATCAAAATCACCTTTTCTTAAAGAATCCAAAATATCAGATCTTTCTAATGTTTCAATATCAGAATGAAGATAAGAGGCTTTTATTCCTTTTTCCTTTAAAAACAAAGACAAATCTTCAGCGATTTTTTTTGTTAAAGCAGTGACAATCGTTTTTTCCTTTTTTTTCACTTGATTTTCAATCTCTTTTATTAAATCAGAAATCTCATTTTTTGCCTCTTTGATAATCACTTCAGGATCAACAATTCCGGTTGGTCTAATTAATTGTTCAACTGTCTGCTGAGAGTGTTTTATTTCCCAATCATCAGGAGTTGCCGAAACATAAATAACCTTTTTTACCTTTTGATAAAACTCATCAAATTTTAACGGCCGATTATCAAAGGCAGCCTTAAGCCTAAATCCAAAATCAACTAAAGTCTTTTTTCTTGAATAATCACCATTGTACATCCCGTTAAGCTGAGGAATGGTAATATGAGATTCATCAATAAACAAAAGCCAATCATCTCCATAAGCTTCATTAAAATAATCAATCAAAGAATAAGGAGGGTCACCAATATTTCTTCCATCAAAATAGCGAGAGTAGTTTTCAATTCCATTCACATAACCAACCTCTTTAATCATCTCCAAATCATAATTAACTCGCTGAATCAATCTTTGAGCTTCAACTAATTTGTTTTGTTTTTTTAATTCTTCTGATTCTTTTTTTAAATCTTCTCTAATCTTTTTTTCTACTTTTTCAAAAATATAAGGATCCATCATAAAATGTTTTGCGGGATAGATAATTAATTTTTTCAAAAAATCAATTTCTTTGTTTTTAACCTCCTCACCGGTTAAAGGATTAAATTTTTTAAATTTTTTAATTTTTAAACCGTCAAACTCTATCCGGTAACCAAAATCTTCATAGGCAGGATAGATATCAATCATCCCTCCTCTTAATCTAAAAGTGCCTCTTTTAAAATCAAATTCACTCCGTTGATATTGAAGCTCAACTAATCTTTTTAAAATATTTTTTTGATCAATCATTTGACCTGCTTCCAACTCCAAAACAAACCTGCCATATTCAAGAGGAGAACCTATATTATAAATACAAGAAACTGAAGCAACAACAATGACATCTTTTCTTGTCAGGATATTTGTTGTTGTTTGAAGTCTTAATTTATCAATTAATTCATTAATCTGAGCCTCTTTTTCTATATAGGTATCAGTGGTGGGAATATAAGCTTCAGGTTGATAAAAATCATAATAAGAGACAAAATAAGAAACAGCATTTTCAGGAAAAAAATCACGAAATTCTTGATAAAGTTGACCAGCTAGAGTCTTATTATGAGAGATAATTAAGGTTGGGAGTTGGGTTTTTTCGATGATATTCGCCATGGTAAAAGTTTTGCCGCTTCCTGTCACTCCCAAAAGAACTTGATTTTTGTATTTTTTATTGATTCCCTCAACAAGTTTTTTGATTGCTTGAGGTTGATCACCGGTTGGCTGAAAATCTGATTTAGAATCAATCTCATTTTTTAAAAAAAATACCAATCTATAATTTTATCTTATTTTTTTAAAAAATAATAGTCTAAAGAGGTTAAACAATGTTTACTGGTTGATTTTTTAAGAATTGATCAATATTAAAAATCGTTGTCTCTAATATTCTCATTAATGCTTCTTTAGTATTGAAAGCATTATGAGGAGTAATCACTACTTTAGGATGATTGGCTAAGATATGATTTAAAGCTAAAGTCTTAAAATCTGTATGAGTTTTATAGATGTTAGTTAAAATTTCTGTTTCTTCGGTTAAAACTTTTTCTTCTTCTAAAACATCTAAACCAACACCATTAAAAATTCCATTTTCTAAACCATATACTAAAGCCTCAGTTTCAACTAATCCTCCTCGAGCGGTATTTATCAAATAAGCGCCTTTTTTAATCAAACTAACATTATTTTTATTAATAATATGTTTTGTTTCTTGATTAAAAGGAAGATGGAGACTAATAATATCAGAGTTTTTTAAAAGATCCTCAAAAGTAACATATTGAAAATTATATTGTTCTTGTAATTGTTGATTTTTTGTTCTCGTGTAAACTAAGACCTTCATTGAAAATCCCTGAGCGATCTTTACCATCTCAAGACCTATCTTTCCAAGACCGATAATTCCCAAAGTTTTTCCCAAAAGATCAATGCCCCGAATTTCATGGTGATTAAAATTAAAATTTTTTACCTGATTGATAGATTGATAAATTTTTTTCGTTAAGGTTAAAATCAAAGCAAAAGCGTGCTCGGCGACAGTTCTTGATCCGTATTCAGGCACATTAGAAACAATGATATTTTTTGTTTTTGCATAAGAAATGTCAATATGATCAAAACCAGTTGATCTTGTGGTAATTAATTTTAACTTTGGTAATCTATCAATAACTTCTTTTTTGACTTGAGAATAAATAAAGGTAGAAACAACCTCCGCATCAGAAAAAGAATTAACATTTTCTAAAGACAATCTATCATTAATAAGTAAAGCTTGAGGAAAAGTTTTTTTTAATAATTCCTCTTCCCAATTTTCAACTTCAAAAAAGACGATTTTCATAATATAATTATATTTTATCAAAGATAATTTACCAGGGGTGCCGGAGTGGTCAATCGGAGCAGTCTGTAAAACTGCCGGGTTATCCCTGCGGAGGTTCGAATCCTCCCCCCTGGACTGTGAAGTAGACCGCCTTCGGCAAACACTTCACAGTCAGGTAGCGAACTTTTTTCTACTCTTCATTAAAGATTAACCTCGCATATATCTGGCAATTCAAAAGCAACAGCTTCATAATAACCTCCTTTCACCCCCGACGTGAAATTTTTGTTAAAATAATAAAATGAAAATTTTTAAGATTTTTAATCTAAAAATATTTCTTTGTTGGTTTTTGGGAATATGGTTTTTATTAATGTCATTGATTTATCTAGACAAAAGTTTTCTAGCTTCTCTTAGTTATGCTATTTGTGCTATTTTCTTGCTTCCACCTCTTTCCAATTTACTTTTAAAAATTTTGAAAAAACCTATCTCAAAAAAAATAAAAATAATTTTATTAATATTTTTTTTTATTTTAGGCGCTAAATATACTCCTCAGATTGAAACAAATTCTAATCTTTCCAAAATAAAACCAACCGAAAAGATTGGAATAAAAAAAATCAACAAAAAAATAACACCAGACAAAAAACTAACTCCAACTAAAATTTTAACTCCAACAAAAACACCAACACCAACACTTATCCTTTATCCAGTAGCCAAAGTCATTGATGGTGATACTATTAGAGTTAAAATTGATAATAATTTTCAAACTATTCGATTAATCGGTATTAATGCTCCTGAATCAGTTGATCCAAGAAAACCAGTTGAATGCTTTGGAAGAGAAGCCGCCAATAAAGCAAAAGAAATTCTCTCTGGTAAAAAAGTCAGACTTGAAAAAGATCCAACTCAGGGTGATAAAGATAAATATAACCGTCTTCTTCGCTATGTTTTTTTGGAAGATGGAACCAATTTTAACAAATTAATGATTCTTGAAGGATACGCTCATGAATATACTTACATTATTCCTTATAGATATCAACAAGAATTTAAAGAAGCAGAGAAATTTGCTCGAGAAAATAAAAAAGGATTATGGGCTGATAATGCTTGTGTTATTAATCCAACAACACCTCCACAAAAAGAAAGTTCTGGAAGTTATATTTGTGATTGTAGTAAGACTTGCTCTCAAATATCTTCTTGTAACGAAGCTTATTATCAACTAAATACTTGTGGATGTACCGCTCGCGATGCTGATCATGATGGTATTCCTTGTGAAAACATTTGTTTTTAGATAAAAAATTACCAAAATCATAAAGCTTTCTTTCAATAAAGAAAGTCTAAAAAATTAAAACAATCCTCTTTCTTGTTTTTTCTTAACATAAATGACTACTATTCCAACTGTTACTAAAATAATGATAATAAAAACAAGAAAAATCATTATAACCGCTGATTTTAAACCACTATTTTGTTCAATATTATTTTTAGAAGAAATCAAATTTTTAGTTTTATTAATTAAATCAAATTGTTCAGCTTTTTGATCAAGAGTAGATTGATTATATTTTGTTGTCGTCATGAGATTTATTTTTTCAGAATCAAGATAGGCTTTATTTTTTGTTACAAATTCTGAGGTTGTCTGAATTATTCTTTTACCAGTTGTAGAATCAATAAATTCTAAATAATACTCTATATAAGGAAGATTTTTCGTATAAATCTTAAAGAATCCCCTATCATCAGCTTTTGTCTGATAAAAAACCTGATTATTAGAAGACAACCTAACAAAAATAATCGCTTTTGGAATCTTTTCTCCATTATTATCTATTGCATAACCTTCAATATAACTTAAGATTGGTTCATAATAATAAATTTTTGCTGTTTTTTCTTCAGGTAAAGAAATAGAATTAAGAGTTTCAACTTGATTGCCTTCTTTATAAAGATCAGGATTGTTTAAATCAACTTTCTGAACTTTAATAATTAATTTATTACTCGGAACATCTTTTTTATCAACAACAATAGTAAAATTACCAATATTATTTGCGTGAACACATTGACCCACTTGTTTGCCTGATTTATCATCAACCAAACAAACATTAGCAAAAGGAAAAGTTTCACGACCTCTAAAAACAATCCAATTACCCATATTTTCTGATTTTAAAGTGCCTTCAACCACTCGGGCAATGGCTCCATGATATGGTTCTCCAACTGACTGAAGAGGAATATCATGATGAGTTGGCACACCAGCTTTTTCTTGGAAAACAGAATTTGGAAAATAAAGATCAGAATATATTTTTGACCAATATAAACTAAGTTTTGGATTACTGATAAACTGATGATTAGTGCTTGGTTCAATTAAGAGTTGATACATTCCTTCTTTTTCAACTTGAATATTAAATAAGCCATCATCTCCAGTAACATCATCATTAAAATTATATTTTTGAATCACTGGTTTTTTTGTTGTTGCATCAATCAAAGTTACATGAGTATCAGAAATCGGCTCTAGAGTTTGAGCATCAAATACCCGACCATAAGGATCCCAGGAAATTGACACACAATTTGTTTTCAAATCATCAGAAGATTGATTAAAATCTTTACTTGTAAAAGTCACAATTCCAAGTTTTTGAGTTTTTTGATTGCCAGGTTCAATTCCTCCAGTTTTTAACTCAGTTGATGAAATATCTGGGGGCAGATCACCAACTGCAACAAAATCATTTGGCGTATGTCGATAGGTTTCTTCTTGAACTAAAACATCAACTGGGCCATAAGGTAAATAACCATTTGTTTCCGTTCCTAAAACTTGATTATTATTGTTATTATTATTTACTGAAACTTGACTAAGATTATTTTTGATAATCGTACAAATTCTTGATCCAGGCTTAAGATTAGCTAAAAATTCATTTTTCAAATCAGCTCTTCCATGTCCGCAATGAACCGCTCGATTTCTCGCCACCATGTCTGGATCTTTGTTTAATTTAGCAAATTTCAATAAATCTTGAAAAGTAAAACTCTTTTTAATATCTTCTTCATTAGTGGAACATGATTCAAACTCATCTTTATTAGCAACCGCACTATTTAATCCCCAACTCATAACACAAATACAACCTCCTGGCGCTAAACATTGTCCGGTAAGATGAATCGTTGTAATTCTTTTAGAGCCACTCGATTCGCCTTCTTTAGGAGTACCTGAGACAAACTTTGCTTTAAGACAAGATCTTATTTTGCCCTGTTCCATCAACTCTTTAGGATCAGCTGTTGGAGGAGGGTAAGTTTGAGCAAAAGTAGTTTTTAAAAGATAAATTGAAATTAAAATCAATATTACTAAAAATAATTTGTTAATTTTTTTTAGCATAATTTCTAGTATACCAAAATATCTCAAGGCTTTTTTAGTCTGGCTAAAAAAATTTGTTAAAATTTTTCAATATAAAAATCATCTCTTACCCAAAACAATTTTTTTATAAAAAGAATGTTTATTAATTTTAAAAAGTAGTTATCTCATTTTAAAAGCCTTTTGAAATTTTACTGCTTAAAGAAAATTATAAAAAATAAGGCCGAAGGTACTTCGGCCTTATTTTAACTCTATTTTTTTCAACTTTTATTTTTATATTAATACATCCCTCCCATATCAGGATTCTGAGATGAAGATGAATTCTTAGGCTCTGGTTTATCAGCTACTAAAGCTTCAGTTGTCAAAATCATCGTCGCCACCGAAATCGCATTTTGAACTGCTGTTCTTACTACTTTTAAAGGATCAATAATTCCTGCTTTAACCATATCAATTGGTTTAGCATCCTCAATTGATTCAAGAGATAAAACATCAAAACCCATTCCTTCAGAAGCTACCTCTCTTGCTTTTGCTAAAAGTTGACCTGGATCAACTCCAGCATTTTCCATAAGCTTTATAAATGGTGCTTCTAAAGCCTTCTTTACAATATCAAACGCTATCTTTTCATCAGTTGATAATTTACCAAATTTTTCAGGATTCATCTTCTGACTAATATTCAAAAGAGCCACTGCTCCTCCAGGAACAATCCCTTCTTCAAGAGCAGCTTTTGTTGCTGCTACCGCATCAATAACTCTTTCTTTTTTATCCTTCATCTCTACCTCAGTTGCTGCGCCAACATTAATAACCGCAACACCTCCAGAAAGTTTTGCCAATCTTTCCTGAAGTTTTTCTTTATCAAATTCACTGGTTGTCTCACTAATCTCTCTTTTAATTTGGGCAATTCTTGCTTCAATATCAGCCTTTCTTCCTTTTCCACCAATAATTGAGGTATTTTCTTTATCACTTTTGACTTTATCAGCTCGACCACAATCCTCAACCTCAACATTTTCTAATTTTTTTCCTAAATCCTCAGAAATCACTGTTCCACCCGTTAAAATTGCAATATCTTCAAGCATCTCTTTTCTTCTGTCACCAAATCCTGGAGCTTTAACAACTAACGCATTAAAAGTTCCTCGAAGTTTATTAACTACCAAAGTTGCTAAAGCTTCTCCCTCCACTTCATCAGCAATAATCACTAAATTTTTTGAAACTTTAACAAATTTTTCTAAAAATGGTAAAAGTTCGCTTATTGCGGAAATTTTTTTATCAGTGATTAAAATATAAGGATCATCAATTTCGGCAATCATTTTATCAGTGTCTGTGGCAAAATAAGGAGAAGCAAAACCTCTGTCAAACTGCATCCCTTCTTTATGATCAACAGTTGTTTCAAGTCCTTTTCCTTCTTCAACTGTCACTACTCCATCTTTTCCACCAACTTTTTTTAAAGCATCAGCAATCAGTTTTCCTAAATTTGGATCACCAGCAGAGATAGTTGCCACTGATGCAGCTTCATCAAGAGTGATTTTTTTACTTGCTTTTTTTAATTCTTCAACAACATATTTAGAAGCTTTTTCTAATCCTCTTTGCATCATCATTGGATTAACTCCAGCAGTAACCATCTTTAATCCTTCTTGAACTAAAGATTGAGCTAAAACTGTTGCAGTTGTTGTTCCATCACCAGCAACATCAGCAGTTTTGGAAGCAGCTTCTTTAACCAGTTGCGCTCCCATATTTTCAAAAACATCTTCAAGCTCAATCTCTTTTGCTACCGAGACGCCATCATGAACAACATTTGGCGCTCCCCACTTTTTATCCAAAGCAACATTTCTTCCTTTTGGACCTAAAGTGGTTGAGACAGCATCAGCTAATTTATTAACTCCATCAAGAAGTTTTTTTCGAGCTTCTGCTCCGTATTTAATTAATTTTGCCATAGGATTTTACAAAACAAAAAAACTTATAATTTTTAATCAACAATTGCCATAATATCTTTTTGTTCAATCAAAAGCCATTCTTCACTGCCGACTTTAACCTCATTGCCTCCCCATTTTTTGTATAAAACTTTATCGCCAACTTTTACTACCATTTTGGTTGATTTTTTTTCCGAAGAACAACAATCACCACCACAACAATTATCACCGGGTCCAACTGCCATCACCTCACCTATCTGAGGTTTTTCCTTGGCAGTATCAGGAATAACAATGCCTGAAGGTGTTTTTGTTTCCGCCTCAATTGGTCTAACTAATACATAATCAAAAAGAGGTTTGATATTATGAGTTGTTTTTGCCATAAGTTTTAAAGTAAAATAAAATTTATAACGATTTCTAAAAAAGGATTATAATTTTGTGAAAAAATAATAACGAATATTTTTTCTTTTGTCAAGAGGATTTTATCAGATAATTAATTTGTCTGCTAACAATATGGATAATCAAAAAGGATTATCAGAAATAGAAAAATTAAAAAAAGCTTTGCAGTCATCAGATCTACCTGCTAATCTTTATGAAAAAGCATCAGAGCAAATTGAAAGAATCAATCTTTCCTTAAAATACGGAGGTAATCTTTCTCAAATTGATATCACTACCAAATATATCGACTGGATTACTCATCTTCCCTGGTACAAAAAAACTGAAGATATTTTAGATATTAATTACGCAAAAAAAATCCTAGATAAAAATCACTATGGTTTAGAAAAAATTAAGTCAAGAATCCTTGAATATCTTTCTATTTTAATTCTTCAAAAAAATCAGCCTCAAGAAAAATCTTTTCATGCTCCGAATTTATTTTTCGTTGGTTTGGCCGGAACAGGAAAAACTACTTTTGCCAAATCAGTTGCCGAAGCTTTAGGAAGAAAGTTTGTTCGTATTCCTTTTGGGGGTTTATCATCAGCCTTAGATCTTCGTGGCCAATCAAAAACCTCGCCTGAAGCTGAGCCGGGAATGATAATCAAAGCCTTAAGAAGAGCTCAAAGCAATAATCCGGTGATTCTTCTTGATGAACTTGATAGAGTGACTCCGGAAGCCCGAGCGGCGATAATGGGAGTTTTAATCGAACTTCTTGACCCAGGTCAAAACGCAAATTTTACTGATTATTTTATCGATTATCCTTTTGATTTATCACAAGTAATTTTTATTTCCACTGCTAATAATACTAATAATTTATCAACTGCCGTTCTTGACAGATTAGAGATAATTCAAATGCCCTCTTATACTGATGAAGAAAAAATTATTATTGCTAAAAATTATGTTTTGCCAAAATATCTTAAAGAATCAGGTTTAACAGAAGAAAATTTAAAAATAAGCGACAGTCTCTGGCCAAAAATCACTCGACCTTTAGGTTTTGATGCGGGAATAAGAAGTTTGGAGCGGACTATTGAAGGAATTGTCAGAAAAGTCGCTTTTAAAATCGTTTCTGGTCAAGGAAAGGTTTTTGTTATTGATGAAACCAATATAAAAGAATATCTTTCATAATAAAAAAATAAAAAAAAATCTTCTTAAGTGATAATCAAAATTATCCCTTGATATTACCAATCGGCTTAAAAGAGGCAATCGGCTTTGATAAACCAACCTTTGACACTGATTCAACAACATCATTGATATTTTTATAAGCAAAGCCTGCCTCTTCAGCTAAACCGCTAAAAGAAGCGGATTTAACATAGATTCCTTTTTTTATTAACTGCTGTTGTAATTTTTGTCCTTGAATTAATTTTTTTGCTTTGGCTCGAGACATTGTTCTTCCGGATCCATGAGCAGTTGAACCAAAAGATTTTTCTAAAGCTGTCTCTTCTCCAATCAAAAGATAACTGCCGGTTTCCATCGAACCGCCGATAATCACCGGTTGATTAGGGTAAGATCGGGTCGCTCCTTTTCGGTGAATAAGCAATTTTTCTTTAAAATTTTCCCATTTGGCGATGTTATGAGCAACATCATAGACTAATTTCATTGATAAATCTTTCGCCTTTTTGCCAAAGATTTTTTCAAAGGCTTTTCTTATCTGATAAGTAATCAGTTGACGGTTAGCAAAAGCAAAATTAGCGGCAGAGGCCATCGCGGAAAGGTACTGTTTACCAATTGATGAATTGATTGGGGCACAGACTAATTGGCGGTCATTAACATTGATTTTGAAATAAGAGAGATTTTTTTCAAAAAGCCGAAGATAATCGCTACATACTTGATGTCCCAAACCTCGTGAACCACAGTGAACCATAATGGTAATTTGATTTTCATCATAAAGACCAAATTTTTCGGCTAATTTTTTATCAAAAATTTGATCCACTTTTTGAATTTCCAGATAATGATTCCCTGATCCTAAAGTAGCCAATTGATTAATACCGCGTTCAATGGCGGTTTGAGAAAGAGTTGAGTAGTCAGCATTTTGGATGACGCCTTTTTCTTCAATATTTTTAAGATCTGTCTCCCAGGCAAAACCCATTTTTTCAATTTCCAAAACTCCATTTTCAACAATTTTTTTTAATTGATTTTTAGAAATTTTCAAAAAACCTTTTCGACCAACGCCGGCGGGAATATTTTCGAAAAGAAGATTTACCAGCTTTTCTAAATATGGTTGGATCTCTTTTTTGGTGAGATTGGTTGTGATTAGTCTCATTCCACAGTTAATATCAAAACCGATGGCACCAGGAGCAACAAAACCTTCTTCTTTCATCGCAAAAACCGTGCCAATAGGCGCGCCGTAGCCAGAGTGAGCGTCGGGCATAATATAAACTCTTTGATGAAGTCCGGGAAGTTGAGCGACATTTTTTGCTTGGATAAAAACTTCTTCATCCATTGTTTTTAACAGTTCTTCTTTGGCAAAAATGATTACTGGCACCCCCTGATAATCTTTTTTTAATTGCCAAACGGCTTGATCGATTTGTATCAAATCATAATTGTAGATTTTCATTTCAAATATCAAAAACTAAGTAAAGAGAGTAAAATTTTTTTTCCTTTTTTACCTGAAATTTATGATAAGTAACGGCTTTAATATCGAGTTTGATTGGTAAATCTTGGGTAATTTTTTGGCCATATAAATATCCTTTAATTTGATTGTTATTCAAAACAATTTTACCTTCTTTGAAAATTAAGCTTTTAGCATCTTTTAAATAAATCAATTTTTCAATAAATCTAAAAACTAAATCAGAAAAATTATCTTCTTTGAGATTAATTCTTTGTTTAATTTTATTGTTTATTTGATTAAATTGAGTGATTTGATCGGAAAAGGCAAAGATTATTTCATTAAAAAGTTCTTCTTTTGTTTTTGCCCAAATCTTAAGATGAATATCGGCAATGTTTTTGTCTTCGATTATTTTATAGGGCATATGGATTATTATAACAATTAATCTATATTAAAACTAAAATAACTAAAAACAACAATTAAAAAACTGATTTCAGCCGATTCTAATCGATTATTACTGAGTTTTCAATTGATTTAACTGATTTTTCTGCTAATTAATTCTGTTTAATTTTATTTTTTCAATATAAAAGCTTATCTTTAAGGTATAATTTAATATTAGATTAATGCGTGTTTTTGACTTGATAATCAAGTAGAAACAGGAGGTATCCTAAAAAATTATTTTGCTAAATAAGTGTCGGCGCGATGGCGAAGTGGAAACGCAGGTGTCTGCAAAACACCTATGCAGGGGTTCGATTCCCCTTCGCGCCTCATTAAAAAAAAGGAGATGTGCCGGAGTGGTTGAACGGGACGGTCTTGAATCCCGCATCTAAAGCGGAAGGTTGGCCGAGTGGTTTATGGCGCGAGTCTTGAAAACTCGTGAGCGAAAGCTCTCACAGGTTCGAATCCTGTACCTTCCGCTTTGATGCGGGACGAATCCCTCCATCTCCGCTAGTTTTGGGTCAGTAGCTCAACTGGTAGAGCAGTCCCGACTTTAGTCGGGGTTGGTTGAGAGTTAAAATTTATTTAATAATGTACTTTATTTATATTTTGCAGAGTCAATTAGATAAATCTTATTATATTGGGTATACGAGTAATTTAGAGAATAGATTACGAGAACATAATTTTGGGAAAACTGGTTATACTAAATTAAAAAGACCATGGAGATT
>JBBILA010000016.1:0-17699 GCA_037445105.1 Candidatus Microgenomates bacterium | reverse complement strand
GATATATTCTCCTTTGGTGGCAAATCTTTTTGGTTCGGGAAAATCTGTCCCATATGTTTGATTCATTTTTCTGGCGATTTCTCTTGCTACCTCCAGATGGGGTTCTTGATCAATCCCTACCGGAACCAGTTCAGCTTTATAGATCAAAATATCAGCTGCCATTAAGATCGGATAATTAAGAAGCGCCATAGTGTTATTTTTTGGATACTGTTTAACTTTTTCTTTGTAAGTTGGCAGATGTTGCATCCGGGCGATAGTGACGATTGAAGAAAAAAAATAAGATAACTCAATATGCTCATTAACTTCAGATTGCTGGAAAATAATTGATTTTTTTGGATCAAGACCACAAGCTAAATAATCAATAATTATCTCTCGGCGGTTTTTTCTTAGCTCTTCGACATTATAAGGAGTAGTGATTGTATGAACATCAGCAACCATATATAAAGTCTCATAATCAGAATTATTTTGAAGCTCAATCATCCCTTTAATGGCGCCTAAATAATTACCTAAGTGTAGTTTTCCTGTAGCTCTGATACCTGATAAGACTCGTTTTTTCATAAGATATATTATACATCTAAAATAATCATTACCGGTCCATCATTTATAAGTTCAACTTCCATATAAGCACCGAAAAATGACCTGTTTTTACTAAAAGATTTTTTTCCTGAAGAAAATAAAGTTTTTAGTCCTATTTTTTTTATCATCGCCTTGGCAAAAACCAATAAAAAAAGATAGCCTTTATTAATTGGAGAGATAATTTTTTGATCGGCTTTTACTTGAGCTTTAATAACTCATTGAACAAAATCGCTTTCATATAAGATTTATAATAATTAAATAAAATAAAACACCTGCTAATCCCCATAAAGGAATAGATAGCCAACTAGTATATTGATTAATATGATATTTATCATAAATCCACAATTTTTTACCAAAAAATAAATGATAAGAAAATCCTACACACCATTCAAAAAAAGTACAAATAATGGCACTAATAAAAAATATTTTTATTATCAAGAAACCAAATTTTATAAATACAAAAATTAAAGCAAAGAAAGGAAATAATAAAAAAAACAAATATCTTTTTAAAGAAAATTTATAAGATTTAATTTTTTTTCTTTTTAAATTTAAATAAAATTGTGGTTGGCTAATAAATGTTTCTAAAAATACTCCAATAATTATTAAGAATAAAAAAATAATGAGATTATCCATATTTTTTTATTTATTTTATAATTTGATTATTTGTGGGATATCACCACCTTCATGATTGCAGTCAAGACAATAAATTCCAAACATATCTTTGATAATTATTTTTTCTTTCATCTCAATTTCCGGCCAGTTAGGAGGAGCTAATTTATCATCTTTGGTCACCGGGACAACTTGTTTGAAAATATGAGGTTCTTTTGGTTCGGTTCCTTTTATAAAATATTCAAAACGTGAAGGACAGTTTTCTGTGCCATCTTCTTTTTTGGTCATAAGATCACCTGAATCCCAGCAGACTTGAAGACCAATGACATTATCTGGTTTTATCGGCCAAAGATCTGGTTGATTTTTTAAGACATATTTCATCACCCGATTCCAAATAGGAGCGGCACCAGTAATCCCTGATGTTAGATAGGGATTCATCGGTGAATTGTCATTGTTTCCAACCCAGACTGCCACTAAAAAATTTGGTGTATAACCGATTGTCCAGTTATCTCTTTTATCATCAGTGGTTCCGGTTTTGACAGAGACGGCTTTTCCAGGGATATTTAAAAATGATGATTCGCCAAAAGCCATAGATCGAGCGTTGTTATCAAGAAGAATATGAGAGATAATAAAAGCAGTTTCTGGAGAGATTACCTGTTTGCCGTTAATAGATAAAATATTTGGTCTTTTTATAGGTTTTTTAACATCTTTGACAAAATTCGGATCTTTAAAGGTATAAAGATTATTATCGAGTTTATCTTTAATCTCTAAAATCTCCACGAGATCTTTGACTTTTCCATAATTTGAAAAAGCAGAAAAAGCTTTTGCCATCTCGGTCATTTTTACCTCGCCTCCGCCTAAAGTCAAAGATAAACCATAATTTTTTGGGTCTTTAAAAGTAGTAATCCCAAAAGCTGATGCTGAAGCAATGAATTCTTTGACTCCATTTAAAGCAAGCATCTTTACTGCTGGGATATTAAATGAATTGCCTAAAGAAAATCTTAGAGCTTGCGGTCCATGAAATTTGCCATCATAATTGACAGGACAGTAGGCTTGGGGCTGGCCACCACCAGTAAAACAAGTTGGCGCATCAATAAAAATTGTTGCTGCGGTGACTAGTTTTCTGTCAATCCCAACAGCATAATTTAAAGGTTTTATTGCTGATCCTGGCTGTCTTAAGGCAGTAGTGACATTAAAGGCACCGCTACCTGTTGCAAAATAATCAACCGATCCGACCATGGCTAAAATTTCGCCAGTTGGTGGTCGGGTGACTAAAATTGCTCCATTTGAGACATTAAGATTTTTGATTTTTTCAATCTCTTCTTTTAAGATTTTTTCTGCTTCTTCTTGAATGTCTAAATCAATAGTGGTGGTGACCTTTAATCCGCCTTTTTCAACCATCTCAACGCCATATTTTTCCTCCAAAATTTTTTTGACATAGAAGACAAAATGAGGAGCTTTAATGATGTTTTTTGGTGGTATAATATTGAGCTTTTCTTTGATTGTTTTTTGATAAGTTTTTTTGTCAATGTATTTATCTTCAAGCATTCTTTTTAAAACTTGATTTCGTCTTTTTAAAGCTAAATCAGGGTTTAAATAGGGTGAGTAAAGAGAAGGAGCTTGAGGAAGACCAGCTAAAAAAGCCGCTTCAGATAAAGATAGTTTTTTTGCTGATTTGCCAAAATATTTTTGACTTGCTTGCTCGATCCCATAGCTTGAGCCGCCATAAGGGACTTGATTAAGATACATCTCTAAAATTTCATCTTTAGTATAAATTTTTTCGGTGATAAGCGCTAAGATAATTTCGCGAATTTTTCTTCTTAAAGTTCTTTCAGGAGTAAGAAGTGAGGTTTTGATTAGTTGTTGGGTGATTGTTGAACCACCTTGGATTTTGGTGGTTAAAAAAGTGTCTTTCAAGGCTCTTAAAATGCCACCGATAATTGAGACGCCTTGGTGTTTATAAAAGTTTTTGTCTTCTATAGCGATTGTCGCTTGAGCGACGTATATAGGAAGCTCTTTTAATTTTATTGGCGTTCGATTTTCATCTTTATAGATGTCATATAAAAGTTTTCCGTTTCTATCAAAAATTTGAGTTGATAAAGGAGTAGCTTCGTAGTTTTTTAATTTGTAGGGATCAGGAAGGTCATAAAAAATATAGAAAAAAAGAAAAATCATTAAGAGAAAAAGACTTGTGATAAAAATGATTTTTTTTCTTTTTTTGATTGAGTTTTTAATTTTTTTAAAATCGAAGATCTTTTTAAAATTAAGCATAATTAGATTAATTATAACATTTAAAAATAATTAAATTTAGATGAATGGATGTGAGTGAAATATTGAATTATATATTAAGGATTAAAGCGGCAACTAATTCGCCAACAGTATTAATTTTATTTCTAATATCTCCTGTTAAAACATTCCATCTTGCGTGAAGAATTTCATTATTGACTGGATCTCCGTTCCAAAATCTTTTCATTTGATTATTAAAGGGTAGGCTACTTGATAAAAAAGATGATAATGTTTGTTCATTTAAAGATGACTTATCATCAATAGATATTCCCAAAGAACATTCTAAATAATCTTCAAAATCCATACCTTGTTGTTCGATATTTTCTTCTTCGTATTTATTTCTTGCCATTTTTATAGAAGACTCTATTAAAAGACGACTCAAATTATCATTATTATCAGAAGAAGAAGAAGTTTTATCTTTACGTGGTAAATTTAAACCATTTTTTAATCTAATAGGACTATTTCCAATTCTAAGAGCAATGTAAGGATATTGACCATTATAATCAGGGATTTTTCTTGATGAGCGTGGTATTTCAATTGCTAAAAAAGGATTTTCAGCATTAGTTAATCTAGGAGAGTTAACTCTTTCTGTATGAATTTGTGAAAAATGTACTGGTGAATAAAAACCATAAGTTGGATCAAATATTATTAATCGTTCACTACCATTATCATTCTTTATAAGAAAAGCTAAAGCAGTATGTGTAGCATCTTCTCTAGTATATATATCATCTTCTCTTGGTAAAGCACAAGAAACAGGAAGAACAGTAATTTTTTCATCCCTGGATGTTAAATTTGTTAAAGTTCGTCCTAAATTAGCTACCACTATATCACATATATTTTCTCCAGGATGTAGTTCTTTTAATTTTAAGATTATTTCTACTAAATATCTATTTACTTGTTCAATTTTAGCTTCTAGATCTAAATTTTGCATTCCTTCTTTTGCGTTAGTTGGATATTTTGGGACTTCTATTTGAGCTCCTCTTTGAGTTTCTATTTGATTATCCATATCATTAATATAATATCAAAAATTTTGTTAAAAATAATTAAATTTAACCGAGTCGGTTAGATGGCAGGATTTTTGGAAAAAGAGGAGAAGATTTTTTGATTTTACCAAAAGTAAAAGAGAGGATTTTTTTGCCAGTTTCAGGCAGAAAAGGAATCAGCTGCCAGCCGATATATCTTAAATCTAAAAGCGATTTGACTAAAAATTCTTCTCTTTCGTTTTTTATTTTTTTCCATGGAGCAAAATCATCAATTGATTTATTAAGATTTTTAATCTTCTTCCAAATTTCTTCCAAAATAAGATTAAACTGAAAACTTTCAAAAAGTTTTTTTATTTTTTCTTCCCATTTATAATTAATTTTTTTATCAATGACAATCCCGTCTTTTTCAGCAAGATTAGTTAGTCGGGAAATAAGATTACCAAGCTCATTAGCAAGGTCAGAATTATAAACTTCCTCCATTCTTTTATAGGAAAAATCCCCATCATCAAAAGGAGGAATCTCTTTTAAAAGATAATATCTTAAAGAATCAGTTCCATATTTATTTATTACTTCAATTGGATCGATGATATTTCCTAATGTTTTTGACATTTTTTGACCTTCAATTGTCAGATAACCATGAACTAAAATTGATTTGGGAAGAGGCAATCCTGCTGAAAGCAAAAAAGCAATCCAATAAACAGCGTGGAATCTGATAATTCCTTTTCCTATTACATGAATATCCGCTGGCCAGACATCTTTATCAACTCCAGAGCGGTAAATATTTAAAGCATCAAACCAGACATAGATTCTTTGACTAGGATCATTTGGTACCGGTACTCCCCAGTTTTTTGCTCTTTTATTTGATCTTGAGATACTAATATCAAAAAGAGGCTGTTTTAAAAACGATAAAATCTCATTTTTTCTAAATTCCGGATAGATTTTTAATTTGTTTGATAAGATTAAATCAATAATTTGTTTTTGATATTTTGAAAGCTTAAAAAAATAATTTGTCTCGGAGACTATCTCTAATTTTTTTCCCGGGTGTTCAACGCATTCGCCTTTTTCGTTGAGTTCATCTTTAGTATAAAAAGCCTCACAGCCAAGACAATAAAGACCTTGATAACTTTTTTTATAGATATCTTTAAGACATAGTCTCCAAAGTTCTTGGGTTGATTGAAAATGTTTTGGGTTAGTTCCTTTTTGAAAGACATCAAAATGAGTATTGAGCTTTTTAGTAAGTTCAAAAAAAAGCTGAGCGTTTTTATCAACAAATTCCTGTACCGGAAGATGAGCTTTTTCTGCTGCTTGGACATTTTTTAAAGCATTTTCATCGCTTCCCGTTAAAGTTATGGTCTTTTTTCCTAAAGATTGGTAAAATCTGGAGATGACATCGACTTGAATAAACTCTAAAGCATGGCCGATATGAGGTTTGGCATTAACATAAGGGATGGCGGCAGTGATATAAAAAGGTTTATTTTTCATAGCTAAATTATAACATCTAATGATTTTTTGTCAGGATAAAAATTCCAATAAAAATACTGATAAGCAAAATGATATTTACAGGATCAAAAACTTTTAAACTCATCAAAGAAAGACTGATAAATATAAAAGCGCTTATCAAAAAAGAAGTTTTTTTAGGCCAATTTAAGAAACGGATTATTAAAAAAGCCTCTTGGGAGATTAAAGTTATTAAAAATAAAATTATTGACCAATGAAAGGGAGGGACAAAAAAAATTAAAAGAAAAATCACTGTTAATAAAAAAAGTATTGCAACTAACATTTTAATCTATTATAATGTTTATTTATATGGTAAAACTACCTGAAGATAAAAAAAAGATTATTGAAATGTTTGCCTTAAAAAAGGGGGATACTGGTTCTCCAGAAGTCCAAGCAGCCCTTTTAACTTATAAAATCAATAAATTAGTTGAACATTTAGAAGTTAATAAAAAAGATAATCATTCTCGTCGTGGTTTATTAAAAATAATCGCTAAAAGAAGAAGAATTTTAAATTATTTACAAAAACTTGATGAAAAAAGATACAAAAAACTCATCAAAGAACTTGATCTTAAAAAATAAATCTTATGGATATTTTTGAAGATTCTATCGAGATTGACGGACAAAAACTTACTCTTCAGTTTGGCAAATTAGCTCAAGCTGTTGATACATCAGTTTACGCAAGATTAGGCGATACTGCGGTTTTAGTGACGGTAGCTGTTGGTCCGGAAAATCCAAATCTTGATTATTTTCCTTTAACTGTTGATTATGTAGAAAAACTTTATGCTGGCGGATTAATTAAGGGTTCTCGTTGGGTAAAAAGAGAAGGAAGGCCCTCAGATGAAGCAGTTTTAATAGGTCGTTTAATTGACAGATCAATCAGGCCTTTATTTCCTAAAACTTATAAAAAACAAGTTCAAATAGTGGTCACTTTGCTTTCAGTTGATGGAGTTAATGATCCGGCAATTTTATCTTCGATTGCAACCTCTGCTGCTTTGTCAGTTTCATCAGTCCCCTGGGAAGGTCCGATCTCAACAATAAGGATTGGTTATGTAGAGTCTAAAGATAAAGAAAAAGAATTTATTTTAAATCCGACCGAGACAGAGGAAGAATTTTCTTATTTAGATTTGGTTGTTTCTTCAACAAAAGAAAAAGTTCTTATGATTGAGACAAAAGCTAAAATGTTGCCGGATGAGATTATTCAAGAAGCAATTGAGATAGGAAAAAGGGAAAATAAAAAAATCATTGAGTTTATCGAAAACATCACTAAAAAAATTGGCAAGAAAAAAGACATTGTTCCTAAAAAAGATGATTTTTCAGAGATTATAAAACTTATTAAAGAAAAATACCAAGACAAAGTCAAAGAAGCCCTGAGACAATCGATTGAGACTGCCGGAAGCGAGGAAGTTTTGCTTAGAGAATTGATAACAGCAATCTTTGAAGATTTAGATAAAAAATATGATCAAAAACAGATTTTAACTGCTTTAACAGAATATAATTATCAACAAATAAAGAAAAATATTTTAGAAAAAAAACAACGACCTGATGGAAGAAAAATAGATGAAATAAGAAAACTGTCAATTGAGGTTTCAGTTTTACCAAGGACTCACGGAAGCGCTCTTTTTCAAAGAGGACAGACACAGATACTTTCAATTACTACCCTAGCTTCCAAAGCGCTTGAACAGCTGATTGAGGGCCCTGAAGGAAAAGAAGCAAAAAGATATATTCATCATTATTCAGATGGTCCTTATTCTTATGGTCAGGTTGGAAAAATGATGGGACCATCAAGAAGAGCTATTGGTCATGGAGCATTAGCAGAAAAAGCGATTGAGCCGGTTTTGCCTTCGGAAGAAGAGTTTCCTTATGTGATAAGAGTTGTCTCGGAAGTTTTATCAGAAAATGGTTCATCCTCAATGGGAAGTGTTTGTGGTTCTTCTCTTTCTTTGATGGATGCCGGTGTTCCTTTAAAAGAGGCAGTAGCTGGGGTGGCAATGGGTTTAGTCTCAAAATCTGATGAGGAGTATGTAGTTTTGACTGATATTATTGGACTTGAGGATTTTGCCGGTGAGATGGATTTTAAGATTGCCGGAACAAAAGAAGGGATTACCGCTATTCAACTTGATGTTAAAAATAAAGGACTGACAAAACAAATGATTAAAGATGTTTTTGCCCAAGCAAAAAAAGCCCGAATTGAGATTTTGGAGGCAATGAATAAAGTGATTGATAAACCAAGAAAAGAGATTTCCAAATTTGCTCCCAAAGTAGTAGTTCTGACTCCTCCTCTTGAAAAAATTGGCGATATCATTGGTCCGGGTGGAAAAAATATTCGTGCTTTAATTGCAAAAACCCAGACAGAGATAAATATTGATGAAGAAGGAAAAGTGATAATTAGCGGTCTTGATAGAGAGAAAGTTGATCAAGCTGTTGAGTATATTAATAACATAACCAAAGTTATCAGAGTTGGTGATGAGTTTATCGGTGAAGTGAAAAGAATTCTTCAATTTGGTGCTTTTGTTGAGATTTTACCGGGTAAAGAAGGATTAGTGCATGTTTCAAAAATGGGAAGAGGTTTTGTAAGAAATCCTTTTCACATATTAAGCATTGGTCAAAAAGTCAAGGTAAGAGTTTATGAAATTGATAATATGGGAAGAATTAATCTCCAATTAATCTCTTCTTAATTATTGATTTTCTATAAGACTAAAAGTACAATCAAATTATATGGCAAGAAGAAAATCTTTAGTGAGACTTCCATTTTTTAAATTTAAAATCAATAAACAGACAATTTTTAATATTTTTGGTTTTATTTTGATTGGTGTTAGTTTAATTTTTTTAATATCTTTTTCTAAAAATTTAGCCAATGAAGAATCAGGAAAATTTCTTTTTAGCTTAAATCAATATTTAATTTCTAATTTTGGCGGTTTATCGATAATGACTCCTTTTATTTTGCTTCTTTTTTCAGCCCATTTTTTCAATACTAAAAAATTAAAGTTTATTAAACCTAATGTGACTTTTGGAATTTTGATGATTTTTGTTTCTTTAATTGGTATTTTTCAGTCAGGTGAATTGGGAAAAACAATATTTGATAATCTTTCTTTAGATTTTTCTTTTTTAGGAGCAATCATTATTTTATTTTTAATTTTTGTTATCGGTTTAGTTTTGTTTTTAGACACCTCAATTGATATTTTTTTGATTTATGTTTTTAATTTGTTAAAAGGATTATTTTTGTTTTTAAAAAACTATTTTTTTAGATCGATAATTTTTGAAAAAAAACCGATAAAAATTAATAATAAAAGAGATGAACAATTACCCTTGATTACAAACAGAAAAGAAGAGGAAAAAATTCAAATAAAATCTCCAACTATTAATCAACCAATAATTGAAAATTCTCAAGCTCAAGATAAAGAAATTTTTATCAAGCCTCTACCAACAAATTTAGGGAAAACTACCTGGGTTTACCCGCCCTTGTCACTTTTAAGTGATCTTACCCAAAAACAGGCTGATCGAGGAGATGTAAATAAAAATGCAGCAATTATCGAGCAGACACTTGATAGTTTTGGGATAAGAGCAAAAGTGGTTGAGATAAATTATGGTCCAGCAGTTACTCAATATGCGATTGAGATAGCCATGGGGACAAAACTTTCGCGAATTACCGCCTTAGCTAATAATTTAGCTTTATCTTTAGCAGCAACTACAGGTCAAGTAAGAATTGAGGCGCCAATTCCTGGCAAATCTCTTGTTGGTATTGAGATACCAAATAAAAGACCAGAGATCGTCACTGAAAAAACCATGCTTTCTTCTTCTGTTTTTCTATCAAATAATGATCCTTTACTTGTACCGATGGGTCTTGATGTTTCTGGTCAGCCAGTGGCGGCTTCAATCTCCAAAATGCCTCATGTTTTAATAGCGGGAGCAACAGGATCAGGAAAATCAGTACTTTTAAATGCTTGGATTTCAGCAATTCTTTTTAGAGCTAAACCAGATGATGTGAGAATGATTTTGGTTGACCCAAAAAGAGTCGAGTTATCAGTTTATAATGATATTCCCCATCTTTTAACACCAGTGATTGTTGATGCAGATAAAATCATCTCTGCTTTAAAGTGGACAGTTAAAGAGATGGAGACAAGATATAAAGATTTTGAAAAAGCTAAGGTAAGAAATATCGAGAGTTTTAATCAACTTGAAGGAGTTGAAAAAAAACCCTATATTCTTTTTATCATTGATGAGTTAGCTGATTTGATGATGTTTGCTCCAAGTGAGGCAGAAGAATTAATTACAAGAATTGCTCAGATGTCAAGAGCTGTAGGAATTCATCTTATTCTAGCTACCCAAAGACCATCAGTTGATGTAATTACCGGACTAATGAAGGCTAATATCCCAACTCGAGTGGCTTTTAATGTCTCTTCGATGGTTGATTCAAGAGTGATTATTGATATGCCAGGAGCAGAAAAACTTTTAGGAAGAGGAGATATGCTCTATTTGCCCCCTGATAAGGCAAAACCAATAAGAATTCAAGGGCCATATATTACAGATAAAGAGGTGATGAATTTAGTCAAATTTTTAAAAACCCAAGCTCCTGAGGTTCATTATACTGAAGAAATCACTGAACAACCAGTGACCATCAAATCAGTAGATGGAGGGACAATGGTTATCAATGGCGGAGAAAAAGATCCGTTATATAATCAAGCTTTAGAGATAATTATGCAACATGATAAGGCTTCTGCATCTCTTCTTCAAAGACGACTTTCAATAGGTTATGCCCGAGCAGCAAGAATTTTAGATCAGCTTGAAGCTGAGGGATATGTTGGTCCGGCTGAAGGCTCAAAACCTCGAGATGTTATCAAAAGACCTTCTCAAAACCCTGAACCTTCTGATCTTCAGATAGAGGATATTCATTAATAACCAATAACAAATTTTTAATAATAAATAATCAATTTTTAATCAATAATAAATATCTTTAATAAATTTAAAATCCCAAAGGAACCTCTTCGGGATTCAAAAGTCAAAATTCAAAAGTTAAAAATTAAAATTTTTATAATTTTTTTTAAAAACCTTTTAAATTCTCAACTCTTTTAATTTTCAAATTTTTTTTGCGAGTTTAGTTTATTTTTATTGATTAGTTTGAAAATTAGAAATTTTAAAGATTTAGAAATTAGGTAAATTAGAATAATTAAGTTAATTTCCTTAATCCTTAATACTTAATATTATTTGCTATCTTACTTTTTACTATTGTCTATTGACAATTGGTAAAAAATGGTGTTTAATGGATTTTATATGGTGTTTTTTGGTGAATATCAGGTCTCAGTTTCTGGGACTGGTCGATTTCTTTTACCAAAAAGGATTAGAGAACTTTTAAAAGGTAATGTTTTTATTTTAACTAAAGGTTTTGATAATACTTTAGCTGGTTATGATAGAGAAGATTGGGAAAAAAGAGCCAGTGATCTTCTTAATCCACCTCTTCTTCAACCTGTTGATCTGAGACAAAGACGAGAGATATTTTCTTCTTTGTCATATTTGGAAATTGATGATCAGGGAAGATTTGTTATTCCTAAAAATTTGCTTTCTTATGCTGATTTAAAAGATCAGGCGGTGATAATTGGTGTTGGCGATCATTTTGAGATTTGGAATCCAGAGAGATGGAAAGAATATAACAAAAAAAATGCACACACCAGTACTTTTAAAACAGGCAGTTGAAAAGCTTAATGTTAAACCTCAAGGAAAATATATTGATGCCACTTTTGGCGAAGGAGGTTATAGTCAAGAGATATTAAAAAAAGGTGGAAAAGTTTTGGCGATTGATCTGGATATTTTTCAAATAAAAAATTTTTCCAATAAATTTGAAAATTTAAAATTGGTCCAAGGAAATTTTAAAGATATTGAAAAGATTGCTCAAGAAAATGATTTTTTGCCGGTGGATGGTGTGGTTTTTGATTTAGGATTATCGATGAGACAACTGAGAGAATCAGGAAGAGGTTTTTCTTATAAAAACGAAGATGAAGTTCTTGATATGAGACTTGATCCAGCAAGCTCTTTAAAAGCAAAAGATTTATTAAAAAAAGCAACTAAAGATCAGCTATTTGAGATTTTTTCTAAATATTCTGAGGATTTAAATTCAGAAAAAATTGCTGAAGAGGTTTTTTTAAATAAAAAAAGAATCGAAAAAGTCGGCGATTTAACAAAAGTGATAGATAAAGTTTTAGGAAAAAAGGATCCAAAAACGTACGCGAGGGTTTTTCAGGCTTTAAGAATTGCTGTTAATAATGAATTGGAAAATTTAAGACAAGGTTTGGTGGGGGCGTTAAATATTTTAAAAAGAGAAGGAAGAATTGTTGTTGTTAGTTTTCATTCACTTGAGGACAGGATAGTAAAAAAATTTGTCAAAGATAACAAGCTGAAGTTTTTAGATAAAAAACCTGTTTTCGGAAAAAAAATTTTTGAAAGAAGCGCGAAATTAAGAGTTATTTTAAAACAATAAAATGAAAATATTAAATTTTTTAATCGGAGTTTTAATGGTTTTTTTAGTGATTTTTAATATTGGTATTTTTTATTTTTCTCTGACCTTAACTGATAAAATAGCTCAATATGAAAAGAAAATTGATGAAATTCATCATGAAAATATTAATCTTGAAAAACAACTTTCTGATTTTCAATCACTTGAATTTGCCTCCAAAATATCAAAGAGTCTTGGTTTTGTTAGTCAGTCTCAGCTGATATTTTTAAATCAGATTAATTATGCTTTTTTACCTAATCAATGAAAGCAAAAATCTTACTTGTTGTTTTTTTGGTATTTTATTTTTTAATTATTGTTAAGCTTTTTTATATTCAAATTTTAAAACCAAAAAATATTGATAGTACTTTTTATTTAAAATCAAAAAAACTTCTTCCTGAAAGAGGCAAAATTTACGATATCAATAAGAACCCTTTAGTTTTAAATCAAAATAGCTATCTTCTTTATCTTGAGCCAAAAAAGATTAATGATCTTTCTAAAATTAAAAAGTTTTTAAGTGAAAAATTAAAGATTGATGAGGCCAGTCTTGAGGCAAAAATTGATATGAAAAAAGATTGGTTAGCAATAAAATCAAGAATAAATGAAGACTTGAAAAAAGAAATTGAAAAAGAAAATCTTATTGGGATTGGTTTTGAAAAACAAATGATCAGATATTATCCCGAATCATCTTTGTCAGCCCATCTTTTAGGTTTTGTTGGTAAAGATGAGCAAGGTGATGATCTTGGTTATTTTGGCATTGAAGGATTTTATGATCAGGATTTAAAAGGACTTCCAGGTTTTTTTGATACGGAAAGAGACCTTTTGGGAAGACCGATATTTTTAGGTTTTCAAAAGAAAATTCCTCCGGAAAATGGCAGAGATCTAATTTTAACTATTGATAAGACTGTTCAAGAAATTAGCAAAAAAAAATTAAAAGAAGGGATAGAAAAATATCAAGCAAAACAAGGATGCGTGATTATTGCTGATCCTTATACAATGGCAATCATTTCTTTGGTTTGTCTTCCTGATTATGATAATGATCAATACTATCTTTTTTCTGAAGAATACTTTAAAAATCCAGTAATATCTGAAGTTTATGAGCCTGGATCAATATTTAAACCTTTAATTATGGCGGCTGCTATTGAGGAAAAAAAGATTAAACCTCAAGATATATATGATGAAAAAGGGCCAGTTGAGATAGGAGAGTATAAAATTAAAACCTGGAATGATAAGTATGAGGGAAAAATTACCATGACAAGAATTTTGGAAAAATCTTCAAATGTTGGGATGGTTTATGTGGGTGAGAAATTAGGAAAAGATAATATTTATAAATATTTAGAAAAATTTGGTTTTGGAAAAATAACCGGCATTGATCTTCAGGGAGAGATTTCTGGTTTTATAAAAGAGAGATCTTCTTGGTATCCGATAGATTATGCGACAGTGACTTTTGGTCAAGGAATAGCAGTAACGCCAATTCAGATGATAAGAGCTTTTGCTAGTCTTGTCAATGGTGGGTATTTGATGAAACCTTATATTGTTGATAGAATTTTATCTCCAAAAGGAGAGATAAAAATTAAACCAAAAAAACAAGGAAAGATTTTTTCTGAGATTACCTCAGAGATTATTAAAAAAATGTTAGTTTCAACAGTTGAAAATGCCGAAGCAAAATGGGATAGACCAAAAAATATTAAAATCGGTGGAAAAACTGGCACCGCCCAGATACCTATTAAAGGTCATTATGATCCTTCTTTAACCAATGCTTCATTTATTGGTTTTGCTCCAGCTGATAAGCCAAAATTTATTATTATGGTGATGCTTAAAGAACCAAAAACTTCTCCTTGGGGATCAGAAACAGCAGCGCCAATATTTTTTGAGATAGTTAAAGAGTTAATTCCTTATTATGGGATTATGCCGGATTAAAAAATATTGATATAATAATATAAATGATATGTGGCAAAAAATAAAAAATTTATATCATTTATTCCAGGCGGTTCTTGCCAATCTTTATTATCGTTTTCCTTCAAAAAAAATCAAGGTGATAGGAGTGACAGGGACTGATGGAAAAACGACAACGACCCATCTTATCGCCCATATTTTAAAGGAAAATGGTTTTAAGGTTTCTTTTATCTCTACTGTTTATGCTAAAATTGCTGGTAAAGAATATGATCTTGGTTTTCATGTGACTACTCCTTCTTCTTTTGATATTCAAAAATATTTAAGATTATCAGTTGATAATAATGATGATTTTTTTATTTTGGAAACCACTTCTCATGCTTTGGATCAAAATCGAGTCTGGGGGGTCTCTTATCAGATTGGATTAATTACTAATATCACTCATGAACATTTGGACTATCATAAAACCTATCAAAATTATGTTAAAACCAAAGAAAAATTAATTTTAATGTCAAAGATTGCTGTCGTTAATAAAAATGACCCATCTTATCAATATCTTAGTTCTCAATCAAAAAATAAAGCAGTAAACTATCTTGAAAATTTGAAAATTATTAAAAAGAATTTTCATTTAACTAAGTTTAATCAAGAAAATTATTCAGCAGCTTATACTGTTGGTAAGATTTTAGGATTATCTGACAAAAAAATTATTCAGGCAATGAAAAGTTTTCAACTTCCAAAAGGAAGATTAGAGATAATTTATGATAAAGATTTCAAAGTGATTATTGATTTTGCCCATACTCCCAATGCTTTTGCTAGGCTTCTTCCAGAAATAAGAAAAAAATATTTAAAAGATAAAGGTCGATTAATTCATGTTTTTGGATCAGCAGGATTAAGAGATAAGACCAAAAGACCATTGATGGGAAAGATGGCTGATTTATATGATGATGATATTATTCTTACTGAAGAGGATTATCGGACAGAGGATGTTAAGGAGATTTGTGATCAGATTGCTTCAGGAATAAAAAAAACTTCCTATCAGATAATCACTGATAGATTAGAAGCGATAAAAAAAGCGATAAAAATGGCTAAGAAAAACGATGTTGTTTTGTTAACTGGTAAGTCTCATGAAAAAAGTCTTTGTCGAGGGAAAAGTGAGTATCCTTGGAGTGAACACCAAGCGGTAAAAAAAGCTTTAAAAATTGTTAATGTTTAAAATGTTAATTTATAATTCCCAATTAAAAATTTTTACTTCATCAATAGTATCTGCTGATTATTTTTTAGGTTTTTCGACAAAAAAATTAGGTAACGGAAGAAATTTTGACAATCTTTTTCATTTTTTTGATGGTAATAAGATTTCTTACAAAAAAATTATTGTTCCTGAACAGATTCATTCTACCAATATTGAGATTTTTGAAAATGATTCATCCAAAAATCTTTTGGTGAAAGTTCCGGATACTGATGGATTAATTACTAAAAAAGAAGAGATGATCTTAACCGTGTTAACGGCTGATTGTTTGCCGGCGATTTTTGTTGATGAAAAAGAAAAAATGATTGGTATCTCTCATCAAGGTTGGCGAGGAAGTATCAAAAGAATGGTCCAAAAAATGATTGATAAAATGATTGAGATTGGTGCTGAAAAAGAAAATATTAAAGTGATTTTTGGACCAGCGATTGGTGATTGTTGTTATAATATTGACGATGATCGATATTTTCAGTTTTTAGAGGAGTTTGATGGTTATTCAGATAAAATATTTCAGTTCAAAAAAGGACAAAGATTTTTAAATTTAACAAAATTAAACTATTTGCTTCTTTTGGAAAAAGGAATCAAAAAAGAAAATATCGATTTTTTCCCATTTTGCACTAAATGTGATAAAGAAAATTTTTTCTCTTTTAGAAGAGAAAAAAACAATCTTCAAGGAGAGATGTTTAATTTTATTAGTTTAAGATCTGGTTTTTAAAAAAATTGATATGGTATTTTTTTTGGGAATCAAAGGAGTGGCAATGGCAAATATCGCATCTTTTTTGAAAAAGATGGGAAAAGATGTTTATGGTGTTGATGTTAAAGATGAATTTATTACCGACAAACTTTTAAAAGAAAACAAAATCTTTTGGTCAACTGATTTTAATTTTTTGCCGGAAAAAACAGATTTAGTAGTTTATTCTGCTGCTCATCAAGGAATCAATAATCCTTTAGTTCAAAAAGCAATTAAAAAAAATATTAAAGTTATCTCCCAAGCCGAGCTTCTTGGGGAGTTAATGAGTCAGTTTAAAATAAAAATCGCCATTTCTGGCTGTCATGGAAAAACAACTACCTCATCGCTTCTTTCATACGCTTTAGAAAAACTTGGTCAAAAACCATCATATATTGTTGGCACTCCTTTTTTTACTGATTATCAAGGGAGTAATTTTCAGGGAAAAAAATATTTTGTTGTTGAGGCTGATGAGTATGGAGTAAATCCTCCAATTGATAAAACGCCAAAATTTTTAAAACTTAATCCTGATTGGATAATATCAACTAATATTGATTATGATCATCCAGATGTTTATAAAAATATAAGTGAAACAAAAAAAGCTTTTAAAAAATTTTTTAATAATAAAAAGATTATTGCAAATATTGATGATAATAATTTAAAAGAAGTAATTAAAAAATCTAAAGTAAAAAAAATAATCACTTATGGATTTTCAGATAAAGCTAATTATCAAATTATCAATTGGCAAATAAATCAAGATGAATCAATTTTTGAAATTAAAAAAAATAATAATTTTTTGGATAAATTTAAAATATCTTTGTTTGGTAAACATAATATTTCTAATGCAGCTAGCGTTATTGTTCAACTTTTAGAATTAGGTTTTAAAACAAAAGATATCAAAAAAGCCATTAAAGATTTTCAAGGAGCAAAAAGAAGATTTGAACTCTTATATAAAAAGAATAATTTTTATCTTTTTGATGATTATGCTCATCATCCAAAAGAGATAGAATCAACAATTAAAGCTGCCAGAGAGAGATTTCCTAATAAAAAAATTATTGTAATTTTTCAACCGCATACTTTTTCAAGAACTTTATCTTTACTTTCTGATTTTAGAAAAAGTTTGGCCTTGGCAGATATGAGTTTTACTTTGCCAATTTTTGCTTCAGCAAGAGAAAATAAAGATCAATTTAAAATTTCATCAAAAGATATCGCTGATAATAAAAAAATATTTTATTTGGATTCAAAAGAAGAGTTGTTAGAAAAATTAAAAAACAGTTTGCAAAAAAATGAAGTTGTTTTTACAATGGGAGCTGGAGATATTTATAAATTAAAAAACCAAATAATTAATTTAATTAAATAATTTTATGGATATAAAAATTCAAAAAAACAAAGATATCTCTCATT
>JBBILA010000015.1:0-18119 GCA_037445105.1 Candidatus Microgenomates bacterium | reverse complement strand
TTGGATTCAAAAGAAGAGTTGTTAGAAAAATTAAAAAACAGTTTGCAAAAAAATGAAGTTGTTTTTACAATGGGAGCTGGAGATATTTATAAATTAAAAAACCAAATAATTAATTTAATTAAATAAAAATTTTATGGATATAAAAATTCAAAAAAACAAAGATATCTCTCATTTTTTAACCTTAAGAACAAAGGTTATTGCTGAATATTTTTTTGAAGCAAAAACAAGAGATGATTTAATTAATGCTAAAAAATATGCCTTAGAAAACCATCTTGATTTTTTTATTTTGGGGGGAGGGAGCAATTTGGCGATTTTAAAAGAAAAACTGACGGGATTAGTGGTGAAAAATAATTATCTTGATTTAAAGATTTTAAATGAAGATAAAAAAAATGTGGTTATTTCTGTTTCTTCAGGATATCCGGTTTCTCTTCTTGTTGCCAAATCAATTGAAAATGGCTGGAGCGGTTTTGAGTATCATCAGGGATTACCAGGAACTGTTGGTGGAGCAATTTATATGAACTCAAAATGGACAAAACCAAAAAGTTATTTTGGAGAAAATCTTTTATTTGGTTATCTTCTTGATAAAGATTTAAAAGTAAAAAAAGTTGATAAAAACTATTTTCAATTTTCTTATGGATATTCGAGGTTGCAAGAGACTAAAGAGATTCTTCTTGAGGGAGTTTTTCAGTTAAAAAAAGAGGATGTTAAAAAGATAAAAGAAAAAGCTAATTTTGCTTTAGAATATCGAAAAAAAACCCAGCCTTTTGGAGTGGCATCAAGCGGTTGTTTTTTTAAGAATCCTGGGGGTATCTCAGCTGGTTATCTGATAGATAAAGCTGGATTAAAAGGTTTTTCTGTTGGTGATTTTTATGTTTCAGAGATTCATGCAAATTTTATAATAAATAAAGGAAAGGGAAAAAAGGAAGATCTAATAAAATTATTAGAGATTATTAAAAAGAAAGTTAAGGATAAGTTTAAGATAGAATTAAAAGAGGAGGTTATTGTAATTTAAATTAAAAAAATGGAAGATGCTTATATTGTTAATGGAGGAAAAAAATTAGAAGGAAAAGTCGATCTTTCCGGAGCAAAGAATGCCGCTTTGAAGATGATTATAGCTTCACTTCTTTTTGAAGAAAAAGTTATTTTAGAAAATGTGCCGAGAATCAGAGATGTTGAAGAACTTTTGCATCTTATTGATAAATTAGGAGTCAGTTTTAAATATCTTGGCAAAAATACTCTTGAGATTTACCCTCAGGGATTAAAAAATAATAAAGTAGATTTTCTTCATGCTTCAAAAATCAGAGTTTCTTTTATGCTTTTTGCTCCTCTTCTTTATAAATTTGGTGAGTGTTTTATTCCTAATCCTGGAGGATGTCGGATTGGTGCCAGGCCGATAGATAGAATAATTGAGGGAATGAAAACCTTAGGAATTAAGGTGATTTATGATTCGCAAACAGGTTTTTATCAGGCAAAAATGGAAAAAAAACCAACTGGTTATTTTAGATTTAACAAACCCACTCATACCGGAACAGAACTTTTGATTATGTTGTCAGTTTTTGGTAAAGAAAAGATAATTATTGAAAACTGTGCTAATGAGCCGGAAATTGATAATCTAATTGATTTTTTAAATCAAGGAGGAGCAAAAATAAAAAAAACAAAAGGAAGGGTAGAGATAGAGGGAGTTAAAAAACTTTCTTTTAAAAAACCTTTTGAAATCATTCTTGATAGAAATGAGGCAGTTACTTATATATCATTAGCGATCGCTACCAAAGGAAAAATCCAAGTTTCAATTAAAAAAGATTATCTTGAGACATTTATTAAAAATTTAGTTAATGCCGGCGTTGTTTTTAAAGAAGAAAAAGAAGGTTTGTTTTTTTCTTATTCGGGAAAACTTTTGTCAACTTCAATTGAAACCTCTCCTCATCCTGGATTTATGACCGATTGGCAGCCAAATTGGGCGGTTTTGATGACCCAAGCTCAAGGAAAATCAATAATTCACGAAAGAGTTTTTGAAAACCGTTTTTCTTATGTTGAAGAGTTAAGAAAACTTGGTGCAAAAATTAATTTTATTGAGAAAAAGGTTATCAATCCAAAAGATTTTTACTATTTTAATTATGATGAAAAAAAAGTTTATCAACAGGTAATAGAGATTATCGGTCCAACTAATCTTCACAGCGGTGTTTTAAATATCGCTGATCTTCGCGCTGGAGCAAGTTTAGTAACTGCAGCTTTAATCGCTGAAGGAGAATCAATTGTTAATGGCGTTTCAATTCTTGAAAGAGGTTATGAAGATTTTGTTGAAAAAGTTAAGCTTTTAGGTGGCCAGATAAAACTAATTTAAAAATAATATTAAAAAATATGATAAAATCTTCTTTATGAGAAAGATAAAAAACCTGTTAATTTTAGCTGCTGGTGACAGCACAAGATTTTGGCCTTTAGAAGAAAAAAATTTGTTTTATTTTTTAGATAAACCTTTATTTTTTTATCATTTAGAAAAAAATTCTTCTTATTTTGAAAAGATTGTTTTAGTTGTCAATAAAAAAAATTTTTTAACCATAAAAAGAATTATTGATAATTTGGAAAAAAAAGATAATTATCAAGTGATTGTCCAAAAAAACGACCTTGGTCAAGGAGGAGCGATATTATCAGTGAAAAATTTTATTAAAGGAGAAACCTTGATAATCAATGCCAGTGATCTTTATGATTTTTCAATTATTGAAAAGATTTTACAAACTCCTTACGAAAAAGAGATGATGGTTTTTTTTGGAAAAAAGATTTTAGAGTATTTTCCTGGTGGTTATTTTAAATTTAATCAGGAAGGTGAAATCTTGGAGATTATTGAGAAACCAGGAAAAGATAAAATGCCTTCAAACATTCTTAAATTAGTTATTGATTATTTTTCTGATATTGATTTTTTGATTAAGGAATTAGAAAAACTTTCAGGCAAAAGTGATGATTTGTATGAAAAAGCAGTTAATAATCTTTTAAAAACTAAAATTAAAAGAAAGTATTTTTTGTATCAGGGTTATTTTGAAGCTCTTAAATATCCTTGGCATGTTTTGTCAATGATGAGGTATTTTTTATCAACAATAAAAAAATCTTATATCTCAAAAACAGCCATTATCTCTGAAAAATCTTTAATTATTGGTCCAGTTTTTATTGATGATCAAGTAAGAATCGGTGATTTTGTAAAGATTGTTGGTCCTTGTTATATCGGAGAAAATAGTGTTATTAGTGATTATTCGCTTATTAGAGAATCTCATATTGGAAAAGATTGTTTGGTTGGTTCTTATAGCGAGATTGCTCGGTCTTATATTGGCAATAAAGTTTTTCTTCATCGAAATTACGTTGGTGATTCAGTTTTAGATGATGGGGTAATGATGGGTGCTCAAGCTTTAACAGCTAATTTAAGATTTGATGGCGAGACAGTTAGTTCTTATGTTAATAATAAAAGAATAGATACTGGTTTATCAAAATTTGGGACAATTATTGGTAAACAAGCAAAAATAGGTGTTAACGCGACTATTTTTCCTGGGGTTAAAATTGGCAAAAAAACCTGGATAGCTCCCGGAGAAGAAGTCTCTTTTGATATTAAAGATTTTAGTTATTTTTTTGATGGAGAAGAAAGAGAAAATTTAAAAATATGAAAAAAATTACTGTTATTGGTGGTGGTACTGGGACTTATGTAGTTTTATCAGGACTAAAAAAATTAAAAGATATTGATTTGTCAGTGATTGTTTCGGTGACTGATTCAGGAGGATCAACCGGAAGATTAAGAGATCAATTAGGAGTTTTACCTCCAGGAGATTTAAGGCAGTGTTTGGTAGCTTTATCTGAGGCACCTGATTTATGGAGAAGACTTTTTTTATACCGTTTTGATAAAGGTGATTTCCAAGGTCATAATTTTGGCAATCTTTTTTTAGCCGCTTTAGAAAAGGTAAGCTCTTCTTATGATCAGGTGATTGAGATAGCTTCTTTTGTTTTAAAAACCAAAGGAAAGGTAATTCCTGTAAGTTATGATAAATTACATCTGGTTGCCGAATACGAAAATGGCAGGGTTTTAACCGGCGAAAAATTGATTGACGAAAATCGTTTAGAAAAATCAAGAATTAAAAATATCTATATTACTCCAAAAGGAAAACCAAATAAAAAGGCAGTTGAAGCAATTTTAAACTCAGATTTTATTATTTTTGGGCCGGGTGATCTTTATACAAGCATTATTCCTGTTTTTTTGGTTGAGAGGATAGTTGAGACTTATAAAAAAACTAAAGCAAAGATAATTTATATTCTTAATCTGATGACAAAAGCCGGTCAAACAACTAATTACAAAGCTTCTGATCATATAAAAGATATCTATAAATACACAGGAAGATATCCAGATTATGTTTTGGTTAATAATCAAAAAATTTCTCCGGAGATTTTGAAAATTTATCGTCAAAATAATGAAATACCTGTTGAAGATGATTTAAAAATGTTTAATAATATAAAAATATTAAGAGATGATCTAATTGACAATCGAAAGATAACCAAAGATAAAAGTGATATTGTTTATCGAAGTATTTTAAGACATGATTCAGAAAAAATTACTCAAGTTTTAAAAAAAATCTTTGATGCTTAAAAAACATACAATTTCATTTAAACACGCTTTTGACGGGTTAATTTGGTCATTAAAAACCCAACCTAATTATCGAATCCATCTTTTTTTGTCAGTTTTATCGCTTTTAGGATCTTATTTTTTGAAAGTTTCTTATTTTGAGTTTTTAATAATTTTATTTTTGATTACCGTTGGTTTAGTGATTGAAACTTTAAATACTGGTTTAGAACAAACAACGGATGCAATTGATAAAAAAATAAGAGAAGATATAAAAATTGCCAAAGATGTAGCGGCAGCAGCGATGCTTATTTTTGCTTTTGGATCGTTTGTGATTGCCTCTATAATCTTTATTCCAAAAATTATCAATTTATTTATATGACATCGGTTTATCTTTTTGCTTTAATTGCTTCTTTTGTTGTTAATTTTTTTTTGATTATTCCTTTTATTGATTTTTTATATAAACTAAAGTTTCAAAGGGCTAATCAACAAACTAAGGATCTTTTTAATAAACCAACACCAATTTTTGACAAATTTAATAAACATAAAAAAGGGATACCAATTGGTGGTGGAGTATTGATACTTTTGACCACTACCTTAGTTTTTTTCTCTTTTATTTTTCTTTATTGGCTTTTTAAACAAAAAATTTTAACTAACTATCCGTCGATTGCTTCAGAGATTAAAATCTTGCTTTTTACTTTTTTGTCTTTTGGTTTTTTAGGACTTTATGATGACTTAAACAAAATATTTTTATGGACAAAAACCGGTTTTTTTGGTTTAAGAATGAGAACAAAATTAGTTCTTGAAGTTATTTTATCGTTGATTATTTCTTATTGGCTTTTTAGTGAGTTAAAAATTGAGATTATTCATATTCCTTTTTTTGGTGTTTTTGATCTTGGGTATTTATACATTATTTTTTCTTCGTTTGTGATTGTTGCTTTTGCCAATGCGGTTAATATCACTGATGGTCTTGATGGTTTAGCAACAGGTGTCTTAAGTTTTTCTTTAATTGGTTTTTGGGTGGTTTCAAGGACAATTCTTGATGTGCCAACATCTCTTTTTATTGCCGCCTGGTTGGGAGGACTTTTAGCTTTTTTATATTTTAATATCTGGCCGGCAAGATTGATGATGGGTGATGCTGGTGCTTTGTCTTTTGGAGCCACCTTTGCAGTTATAGGTTTGATTTTAGGAAAACCATTTGCTTTGCCGATTATAGGAGGAGTTTTTGTTGTTGAGATTGCCTCTTCTTTAATTCAGATTTTAGGAAAAAAATTTTTGAAAAAAAAGATTTTTCCAGTTGCTCCTTTTCATCTTTATTTGCAATTTATTGGTTGGGAAGAACCAAAAATAGTGATGAGACTTTGGCTAATCTCAATAATTTTTGTTATCTTCGGCTTGATGGTTGCTTTTATGAAATAAAAATAATTGTTAAAATATTTTCATGAAGAATTTTTTCAAAAAGACCTCAGAGTTTATTTTTTCAAAACAATCAGGGATTTTTTCTTCAGCCATTTTGCTTTCATCAATGATTATCTTAACAAGCTTTTCTGGGTTTTTAAGATATCGGGTGTTAGCTAATTTTTTTCCTAAAGAAGAACTTGATATTTTTTTTGCTTCTTTTAGAATCCCTGATTTAGTCTTTGAAATTTTAATTACCGGAGCATTAACAACAAGTTTTATACCAATTTATTTAAGATATAAAGATGACAAAAAACTTTTAAGCGAAAATATTTCTTCAATTTTTAATTTTATTCTTTTATTTTTAATATTTTTTATTATTTTTTTTAGTATTTTTATTGATAAATTTATTTTTTTTATTACTCCTGGTTATAATTTTGAAAAAACTCAAAAAATCATTCAGATTTCAAGAATTCTTTTAATTGGTCAACTGCCTTTTTTTATTTTAGCAAACTTTTTAACGGGTCTTGGTCAGGCAAATAAAATCTTTTTTTTATCATCGTTAGGGCCAATTATTTACAATTTGGCAATTGTTTTTTCAGTAATTTTTTTTAATCAGCTAGGTTTGGCAAGCGCTATTTATGGGGTGATTTTAGGGAGTATTGGTCTTTTTTTGATTCAAATACCACTTTTTTTCAAAAGCAACTTTCATTATCAATTAATTCTTAAAAAAACTCCCGGATTAAAAGATTTTTTAAAAATGATTATTCCTCGGACTTTAACAGTAATCATTGCCCAAATTGATGCAACAATTGATTTAACTTTAGCGACTTTTTTAGGAACCGGTGCTTATACGGTTTTTTATTTTGCTCAACATCTTCAGCTTTTACCGGTTTCAGTGATTGGAATTGCTTTAGGCCAAGCTTCACTTCCTTATTTAAGCGAACTTTTTCAAGAAAAAAAAATAGAAGAGTTTAAAAAAATTATTATTGATTCAGTCTTAAATGTCTTTTTTTTAATTATGCCAATTTCTTTGTTTTTTATTTTTGCTCGAACGCCAATGGTAAGACTTTTTTTTGGTGGTCAAAGATTTGACTGGCAAGCAACCAATGAGACGGCGATTACTTTATCTTATTTTGCTATTGGTTTATCTTTTCATTCAATTTATTATCTTTTAACAAGATCTTTTTATGCAATGATGGATAGCAAAACACCTTTTTTGATTGGTTTTATTTCAATTATTATTAACACTTTATTGAGTATTTTTTTTGTTTTCTTTTTGAGGTGGCCAATCTGGTCTTTGGCAATCTCTTTTTCGTTATCAATGATTTTTAATACTTCTTTATTATTTTTTACTTTATCAAAAAAAATTCATGGTTTTGATTTTAAAAATCTATTTTTAGAAACCTCAAAAATATTTATTTCAAGTTTTTTAAGCGGATTTTTATCTTATTTTTTAATGAAACTTTTAGATGGTTTAATTTTTAAGACAATTTTTACTATTAATGTTTTCTTTTTATTAGCAACCACCTTTATTTTCTTTTTTATTTTTTATCTTTTTTTTGCTTGGATTTTTAATGTTAAAGAGATTTATCTTTTTAGTAAACTAATATTAAAAGCTAAAGAATATCAAAAAAAGATTATTGAAGTTTATACTCAATATGAATAATCAGTCAAAAGAAAATATTATTGCGATTAAAGCAATTCAAAAAAAACTTTTAGGAAAAAAACTAACTTATAAAGAGATATACGCGATCATTGATGAGATTGCTAAAGAAAGATTATCCGATATTTTAACTACTTATTTTGTTGCTTCTTCTTTTAAAGAGGGATATTCAGATGAAGAACTTTATCAGTTTACTAAAGCGATGGTTGAAACAGGAAGTAAGTTGAAGTTTAAAGGAATTGTTGCTGATAAACATTCGGTTGGTGGGATTGCTGGTACAAGAACGACCATGTTGGTGGTACCCATTATCGCTTCTGCTGGTTTTAAAATCCCAAAAATTTCATCACGAGCGATTACTACCCCGGCGGGAACTGCTGATGTCATGGAAGCGATTGCTCAGGTTGATTTTTTGCCAAAAGAAGTTGAAGAAATCGTTGAGAAAGTTGGGGGATGTATTGTTTGGAATGGAAAATTAGGGATAGCGCCAGCTGATGATGTCATTATCAGAGTTGAGGAGCCTTTATCTTTTGAATCTTTTGACAAAATCATTATTTCGGTGATGGCAAAAAAAATTGCTGCCGGAGCAAAAGTTTTAGTTCTTGATCTTCCTTATGGAAGAACGGCTAAGATCCGTCATTTAACTGATGCTCAAAAAGTAGCAGAAAAATTTAAAAAAGTTGCGGAAAGATTTCATATTGAAGTAGCAGTTGATATCAATCAAATGCATGAACCAGCAGGTTATGGAATCGGACCAATTCTTGAAGCAAGAGATGTCTTGTATGTCTTAGAACAAAATAAAAATCGGCCGTTAAAACTTGAGGCAAAAGCTTTGAGATTGGCAGGTCTTCTTCTTGAGATGTGTTTTAAAAAAGCAGGGATAAAAAGAAATGGCGAGGAAGAAGCAAAAAAAATTTTAGAGTCAGGTCAAGCGTTAAAAAAATTTAAAGAGATTGTTAAAGTTCAAAAAGGAGACGAAGATATTTCAAGTAGTAAATTAAAATTAGCTAAATACGGAAAAGAAATTTTGTCTTTTAAATCTGGTAGAATTTTAGATATAAACAATTATAACTTAAATACAATTGCTAAGATTTTGGGAGCGCCAAATGATAAAAAAGCCGGCATCTATCTTTTCAAAAAGATAGATCATTGGGTTGAGAAAAAAGAGCCGTTAATGATTTTGTATTCTGATGATCATTATCGATTAAAAGAGGCAGAGGTGAGTCTTAATAATTTGCCAATTTTTAAAATTGAATAAATGAAAAAAATTCAAGCAGTATTTTTGATATTAATTTTTTTTATTGGTTTTTTTATTGTTTTTTATTATCAAGGAATAAAACCTTACAATAAGCTTGATAAATCAACAAAAATTTTTGTTATTCCTCCTGGTCAACCTTTAGATGAAATTATCAATAATTTAGAGAAAGAAAAATTGATAAGAAGCAAAATTGTTTTTTATTTTGTTGTTAAAAAATTAGGGATTGAAAAAAAGATTCAAGCAGGTGATTTTCGGCTATCTCCCTCAATGGATGCTTATCAAATTGCTAAAAACTTAACTCATGGGACTTTGGATATCTGGGTGACATTAATCGAGGGTTTAAGAAAAGAAGAAATTGCAGAAATTATCAGCAAATCTTTTAATATTAAAGAAATAGAATTTACAACTCTTGCTAGAGAAGGATATCTTTTTCCTGATACTTATTTAATCCCAAAATATGCTAATGCTGAGATGGTGATAAAGATTTTAACTGATAATTTTAATAAAAAATTTACTCAAGATTTAAGAGTTAAAGCAGCTAAAAAAGGTTTATCTGAAAATCAGGTGATTATTTTAGCTTCTCTTGTTGAAAAAGAAGCAAAATCTTTTGAAGATAAAAAAATAGTTGCTGGAATTCTTTTAAAAAGATTAGATAACGATTGGCCGCTTCAGGTTGATGCGACGGTTCAATATGCCTTAGGTTATCAGACTGCAGAAAAAACTTGGTGGAAAAAAAATTTAACCATTGAAGATTTAAAAATAGATTCGCCTTATAATACTTATAAAAACAAAGGTTTACCACCTGGACCGATATGTAATCCGGGTCTTGATTCAATAAGAGCAGTTATTGAAGCTGATAAAAATACTCCTTATTGGTATTATATCTCTGATAAAAAAGGTTTTATGCATTATGCAAAAACTCTTGAAGAGCATAATCAAAATATTGAAAAATACCTTAAATAAAATAACTAAATAATAACCAATAATAAATTTTTAATCAATTTTTAATAAATTAATTTTTAATATATTAAAAATTAAAATATTTATTATTGATTAAAAATTTGTTTATTAATTTATTTATTATTATTTTTTAGATCAATTAGATCAATTAGGTCAATTAGGTTAATTATTCTTAATTCTTAATACTAAATACTTACTACTTACTACTAATCTGTTCTAATTTTAAGTTCCACTTTTAAAACATTCAGATATCTGGTTGTGATATTAAAAACCGATTGATAGAATTTAAAATATGAGTGATGTTTATTCTTTGCTTGAGAAAAAATACAAAAATAAAAAAGTTTTAGTGGTTGGTTTGGGTCTTCAGGGCGGAGGAGTTGGCGTTGCTTCTTTTTTTGCTGAGCTTGGGGCGAAAGTTATCGTCACTGATAAAAAAAGTCAACAACAACTAAAATCATCTATCGAAAAATTAAAAGATCTGCCAATAGAATTTCATCTAGAAGGTCATCAACTAAAAGATTTTTTAGAGACTGATTTGATATTTAAAGGACCATCGGTTCCTTGGTCCATGAGAGAGATTATAGAAGCAGAAAAAAAAGGAATACCCGTTGAGATGGAGATGTCTTTTTTTGCGAGTTATTTTCCGGGAAAGATTATTGGTGTGACTGGTACAAGAGGAAAATCAACAACCACCTCGATGATTTTTAGTCTTTTAAAAAGCTCTGGTTTTTCTGTTTTTTTAGGCGGTGGCCTGCCTGGAATTTCAACAATTAATTATTTAAAAACTTTAAAAAAAACTGACTGGGTAGTGATGGAGCTTTCTTCTTGGGCTTTATCAGGTTTTCATAAGAAAAAAATTAGTCCTCATATTAGTGTTTTTACCAATTTATATCCGGATCATTTAAATTATTATCAAAACATTGATGACTATTTCTATGACAAAAAAGCAATTTATCTTTATCAAAAAGAAAATGATTATCTAATTGCTAATCAGTCTTTAAGAGAATTTATCGAAAAAGATCATCCTCAATCACAGATTATTTTTTTTGAAAAAAAAGATTTTCCTTATCAATTAAAAAATTTGTCGGGTGATCATAATTTAGAAAATGCTGCTTCGTCTTTAAAATTAGCCAAGATTTTAAAAATTAATGAAAAAAAAGCCATTGAAATTATTTCAAATTTTCAAGGACTGCCTTTTAGACAAGAAAAAATAGGAAAAATAAAAAATATTGTTTTTATAAATGATACTACCTCAACAACACCAATTGCCACTATCAAAGCAGTCGAGACTTTTAAAGGAAAAAAAATTATTTTGATTTTAGGAGGCAATTCAAAAAATCTTCCTTTTGAAAATTTAATAAAAAAATTAAAAGAGGTAAAAAAAATTGTTCTTTTAGAGGGTTCTTTTACTCAAGAGATTATTGATAAATTAAGTTATTTCTATAATGATAAAATTAGTAATCAAGTTTTTAATTCATTAACTGAGGCAGTAGAATATGCTTATAAAGAAGCTTTAAAGATAAGTTCAAAATTTAAAAATGAAGAAGTTCTGATTTTGTTTTCTCCAGGAGCGACTTCATTTGCGATGTTTAATAATGAATTTCATCGGGGAGAAGAATTTAATAGAATAGTTAAAGAAATTATTAATAAAAATCATTAACATTAAAATTTTTATGAACATCGGTGTTTTTGATTCTGGTATTGGGGGTTTAACGATTTTAAAAGCGATTTTAAAAAAACTACCTCAATATAACTATATTTATTTAGGTGATACTGCTAGAGTCCCTTATGGAGGAAGATCAAAAGAGATTATTTATCAGTTTACTCAAGAAGCTGTTGATTTTTTAGCAAAAAAAAATTGCCAACTAATTATTATCGCCTGCAATACCTCAACTGCTAATGCTTTAAAAAAGATCCAGGAGGAATATCTGCCAAAAAAATACCCTTATCTTAAAGTTTTAGGAGTGATCAAGCCAACAGTCGAATATTTATCAGATAAAAAATTTAAAAAAATAGGAGTGATTGCTACATCAGCAACAGTATTATCTAATGCTTTTGCAAACGAAATAAAAAAAATTAATCCAAAAATAAAAGTTTTTCAAAAAGCCTGTCCTTTGCTTGTTCCTTATATTGAAAATCAGACAAAAAACAAAAAAATTTTAACTCTTTTACTTGAAGAATATTTAAAACCTTTGTTAAAAAATAATATTGAAGGTTTGATTCTTGGTTGTACTCATTATGAGATTATTAAAAAAGAGATAAAAAAGATTGTCGGTAGAAAAATAAAACTAATAACAGAAGGTAAACAAGTAGCAGAAAGATTGGTTGATTATTTAAAAAGACATCCTCAATTAGAAAAAAAACTTTCAAAAGAGAAAAAAAGAGAGTATTTTTTTACTGATAAAAATCTTGATTATCAAAAGTTAATAAAAATATTTTTCAATGAAAAAAATTTTGATAAAAAATAAATTTTTTTTGCCGATTTTGACAATTCCAATAATTTTATCTCTAATAGGATTAGTTTTTATTTTTGAAGCATCAGCAGTTAGAGCGTCATCTTATTATTTTGATAGTTTATATTTTTTAAAACATCAGTTTTTTTGGTTGTTAATTGGTTTAGGAGTGATGATATTTTTTTCTTTGTTTAATTACAAAAATCTTTATTTTTTTTCATTTTTATCTTTGGTGATTTCGATAATTCTTTTGATGATTGTTTTGATTCCAGGAATAGGATCTCAGGCAGGCGGAGCTCGACGCTGGCTTGATTTTGGTTTTTTTAATCTTCAGCCAACAGAGTTAACTAAGTTTTCAATTATTATCTATCTGGCTTCTTGGTTTTCTCATAAAGAAAAAAGAAGATTTTTATCGTTTTTGACTTTAGTTGGTTTTTTAGTTTTTTTAATCATTCTTCAACCTGATATGGGAACAGCGATTATTGTTTTTTCCTTAAGTATTTTGATTTATTATTTGGCAGGAATGAATCTTTTTAATCTGTTTATTTTTTTACCAATAGCGGTTTTTGGTTTTTTTATTTTGATTAAAGCAGCTCCTTATAGGTTAAATCGACTTTTAGCATATTTTAATCCCTCTCTTGATCCGCAAGGAATAGGTTATCATATTAATCAGATATTTATCTCTTTATCAAACGGTGGTTTTTTTGGTCAAGGGATAGGTTTTTCAAAACAAAAATATTTATTTTTGCCCGAAGCTCATACCGATTCTATCTTTGCTATTATTGCCGAAGAAATTGGTTTTTTAGGATCGGTATTTTTAATTTTTTTATATTTTATATTTATTTATAAAATTTATCATTTAATAAGATTAACTAATGATAAACAAGGAAAGCTTTTAGCTTCCGGAATTTTTGCTTTTTTTAATTTGCAAATAATTATTAATTTAGCAGGAATGGTTGGGCTTTTTCCTTTAACCGGAGTGCCTTTGCCTTTTTTATCATATGGCGGAAGCAACTTGATAGTGTCTTTTGCTTTGGTTGGAATATTGTTAAATATTGAAAAGAGTATTAGAGTGACTTGAATAGTTGAATCATTTAAAATCAGTAATACTCTTTTGTTATTTATTTTTTTTGTTATTTTCGATTGTTATTTATTTTTCCTGTCATTCCCACGAAAGTGGGAATCTCTTTTGGTTTTTAGATTCCCGTTTTCACGGGAATGACATTAAAAACAAAATCTTCTTATAGGAAGAAATTTTTAATTTAGAAGACTAAGCCTTTTAAAATGAAGCTTTATCACAATCCAAAAATGCCAATTTTTAACCGAGTTGGTTGGATAAGGGTTGGCAGAGAATTTTGTGAGAATAAATGTTAAAATTTTTGTATGAAAATATTGCTTACTGGCGGTCATTTAAGTCCGGCTTTAGCTTTAATTGATGAGATAAAAGATCAAAAAATAACCGCAGAGATTATTTTTGTTGGCAGAAAATATGCTTTAGATTCAGAAAATATTTTATCTTTAGAATATAAAGAAATTACAAAAAGAAATATTAAATTTATTCCTTTACCAGCAGGAAGATTGACGCGAATTTTATCTTTTAAATCTTTAAAAAGTTTTTTGAAAATACCTATCGGTTTTATTAAAGGATTTTTTATCGTTAAAAATGAAAAACCAGAGATAATTTTTTCTTTTGGTAGCTATCTGGCTTTGCCGATAGCTTTTTGGGGATATTTTTTTAAAATTCCTGTTTTTATTCATGAACAAACGATTAATCCTGGATTAGCAAATAAAATCATTAGTATTTTTGCTAAAAAAATTTTTCTTGCTTTTCCCCAAGCGAAAAAATATTTTCCTCCAGAAAAAGTAATGGTTGTTGGTAATCCTCTGAAAAAAACTATTTTTCAAGAAATAAAAAAACCTTTTTTAATCAAAAAATATCGACCGGTGATTTATATTACCGGTGGAAGTTTGGGTAGTCACAGCATCAATCTTCATATCAAAAAAATTATTAAGGATTTATTAAAAAATTATATTGTTATTCATCAGACAGGAGAGACCAAAAAATATCATGATTTTGAGGATCTTTTAGAGATCAGAAAAAAATTACCTAAAGATTTATCAGAACGCTATTTTTTAAGAAAACATTTTTTTGATGAGGAGATTGGTTATGTTTATCAAAAAGCTGATTTGGTTATAGGCAGATCAGGAGCCAATACTTTTTTTGAACTTTTAGCTTTAAAAAAACCGGCTTTATTTATCCCTCTTCCTTGGTCAGCCGGAAAAGAGCAACAATATCATGCGGAAATTTTTGCTAAAAATCAAATCGGCGAGATTTTTCCTCAGATTCAACCAAGCGAAAAACTTTTAAGATTAATTAAAAAAATGATTGATAATTTAGATTTTTATAAAAAAAATTTTAATAGTTTAGGTTCTTTTTTAAAAAGAGATGCTAGCAAAGAAATCATTAGAGAGATTTTTAAAAATCATTAATTTTTTTCTCTTGTTTTTTTTAGTTTTAGGATTTTATTATGGGTTAGTTTTTTTTACTGATTTTTTTAGAGTAAAAACGATCAAGATTATCGGAGAAGAAAAAATTATTGGCATTGAAGATTTTCAAAATAAGTTAATTTTTTTTATTTTTGAGGATGATTTTAAAAAAAATATTTACAAGAAAAATCCTTTAATTGCTTCTTTAATCCTCAAAAAAATTTACCCTTCAACTTTAGAAATAAAGGTAAAAAAAGAAAAACCCATCGCTCAACTGATTGTCAACAATGGTTATTTGATTTTAAACAATCAAGGAAAAATTCTTTTTAAAAAAAAAGAGAAAGATTTATATCTACCAGAAATTAATTTTTATCAAAAGTTATTTGACGATGAATACGTTTTAGGAGAGACTATTGATTTTAAAGAGATAACCAAGGGATTGTTTTTTATAGAAAAAATCAATCAAGAATTAAATTTGAGATGTCATCTTCTTGATATTAAGGGAAACAATATGTTAGTATTTAATTTAGAAAATAATAAAATAATTTTAAGCACTGATAAAGATAAAGAAGAAGATTTTTATCAATTGAAAGAAATTATCAAAAGCCTAAGAATTTTGGGAAAAAAATATCAAGAGATAGATTTGCGTTTTGATAAACCGGTTATTAGGTTTTAATTTTTAATATGGCAGACACTTTAATTTGCGGAATTGATATTGGTAGCAGTAAAATCTCAACAATTGTTGGTTTAAAAACTGAGGAAACAGGAGAGATAAAAATTATTGGTTTTAATATTTCTCCTTCCAGAGGGGTAAGAAAAGGTTTAATTGTTGACATTAATGAGGTGACTGATGTAGTTGAAGAGAGCGTTGAGAAAGCCGAAAGAATGGCGGGTCATAAAATTAATAAAGCTTTTATCTCTGTTGGCGGTCCTCATATATCATCTTTTAATTCTCACGGAATTGTTGCTATTGCTAATCCTCAATCAGAGATAAATGAGGATGATGTTTCAAGAGTGATTGAAGCAGCTAGAGCTATCTCTTTATCATCAACAAAACAAATCATCGAAGTCATCCCAAGAGATTTTATTGTTGATGGCCAACCAGGAATAAAAAGCCCAATTGGGATGACCGGGGTAAGACTTGAGGTTGAAACTCACATCATCACGGCTTCTTTAATTAATCTAAAAAATATCAATAAAGTATTAGATGATTTAGGGATTGCCAATCAAGGATTTGTTTTTTCTGGTTTGGCATCAGCAGAGGCAGTTTTGACTAATACTGAAAAAGAGTTAGGAGTAGTTTTAGCTGATATTGGCGGAGGAAAGATCGATTTGGCAGTTTATGTTGAGGGTGGATTATCTTATTCATCATCTTTACCAATTGGTGCAAGACACATAACTAATGATATTGCGGTTGGTTTAAGAGTTTCTCTTGACTCAGCAGAAAAAATCAAGCTTTATCTAAGTAAAAATATGACTTCATCTGAAAAGAAAAAAACTAATAATTTAAATCTTAAAGATCTTCAACTTGAAGAAAATATATCTGAAGTTTCTTTAAAAACTTTAGTTGATGGTATTATCGCTCCTAGACTTGAGGAAATATATAAAATGATTTTTGAAGAGATTGAAAAAAGTGGTTTTAGCCATCAAGTACCTTCAGGATTGGTGATTACCGGCGGTGGCGCTTTAACAGTAGGAATGCTTGAGACAGGAAAAAGGATTTTAGGTCTACCAATAAGAATTGGTATTCCCGATAAAGTGACAGGATTAGTTGATGAGACAGTTGACCCCCAAAACTCAACCGCTATTGGTCTTTTAATTTATGGATTAAATAATATAATAGATAATGAAGGAGATTCTTTAAAAAGTTTTACGAAGATTTTTAAAGATTTTCAGATGAAAGGATCTTTAACAAAAATTAAAGATTTTTTTAAACAGTTTATACCTTAAATATGTTAATAAAACCAAAAGTTGGTGAAGCAGCAAGAATCAAGGTAGTGGGAGTTGGAGGTGGTGGAGGTAATGCTATCTCTTCGATGATAAGAGAGGGAAATATTGTTGGTGTTGAGTTTATTGCTGTTAATACTGATGCTCAAGCGCTTCTTCATAATAAAGCCACCATTAAGATTCAGATTGGTGAAAATTTAACAAAAGGGCTGGGATCAGGTGGTGATCCAGAGATAGGAAGGCAAGCAGCTGAAGAATCACGAGAAAAACTTAAAGAAGAATTAACCGGCGCTGATATGATTTTTATCACCTGCGGCGAAGGAGGCGGGACAGGCACTGGTGCTTCACCGGTGATTGCCGAGATTGCTAAAGAAACAGGAGCTTTAACTGTTGCTGTGGTAACAAAACCTTTTGATTTTGAAGGAGTAAAAAGAAAGTTTACCGCGGAAGACGGAATTGCTAAACTTAAAGAAAAAGTTGATACTCTAATTGTTGTTCCTAATCAAAAGATTTTAACCGTAGTTGATAAAAAAACACCGATTCTTGAGGCTTTTAGAAAAATAGATGAGGTTTTGACATCAGGGGTTAAAGGGATAGCTGAGTTGATTACTACTCCTGGTCTTATCAATGTTGACTTTGCTGATGTTAAATCAATCATGAGTAATTCTGGAACGGCCTTGATGGGAATAGGTGTTGGCAGCGGTGATAAAAGGGCGATTGCTGCTATAAAACAAGCGATTTCTTCTCCTCTTCTTGATACTTCAATTGAAGGAGCCAGAGGAGTTCTTTTTAATGTTGTTGGTGGTCCTGATTTAACAATGAGCGAGATTGATGAGGCTGCTTCAATCATTGCCAAAAGCGTTGATCCTGATGCTGATATTATCTTTGGTGCGGTGATTGATGAAAAAATGATGGATCAGATAAAAATCACTCTTATTGCTACTCGTTTTGATGATAATAGATTAAGAATTTTTAAATTCAGAAAAGAAACTCTTGAAAAAAAAGAAGAGACTTTTGAAGATAAAAAAGAAGAAGAGATTATTGATGATTTAGAAGATGATAACGAAACTGATTTTTTTGAAGATTCTTCAGAATTTGACATCCCTGCTTTTTTGAGAAAAAAATGAATAATCGTTTAACCAGTTAAATCAAGCAATCAGTTAAACCTCCCCTAAAGGACTTCGTCCATTATGGCTGGCAAGTCCCTCCTAAAGCTAACGCATTATGGCTGGCAAGCCCGCCTAAAGTTTACAACATTATAGTGGGTAACCTTCCTAAAGTTTAAAACATTATGGCGGGCAAGCCATTTAATAATAACAAATATTAAATAATAAATTTTTAATCAATTTTTAATAAGTTAAT
>JBBILA010000014.1:0-18381 GCA_037445105.1 Candidatus Microgenomates bacterium | reverse complement strand
ATGTTTGATATTTTTTCTTTAGCAAAAAAAGTCAAAAAATATTTTTCACTAAAAGATTTTTTGATAATCGCAATAATATTGTTTTTATTTTTCTTAACCCGGTTAATCAATCTTGATAAAAACCCAATTTTTTCTGATGAAGGAATCTATATCCATTGGGCAAAGGTTGCCTGGCATGATGCTTCTTGGAGATTCATCTCTTTAACTGATGGTAAACAACCTCTTCAAACCTGGGGAACAATCCCTTTTTTAAAACTTTTTCCTGATAACGCTCTTTTAGCCGGAAGACTTTTTGCTGTTTTAGGAGGATTAATATCTTTATTAGGAATTTTTTTTGGTTTAAATTATCTTTTTGGAAAAAAAACCGCTTTTATTGGTAGTTTTCTTTATGTTTTAACTCCTTATTTTCTTTTCTATGAAAGACTGGCTTTAGTTGATTCTTGGGTTAATGCCGGATTTATCTGGATTTTTTTCTTGACCATTTTATTGGTTAAAGAAAGACGTCTTGATATCGCTTTGATTTTAGGTTTTGTTGGTGGTGTTTTTCTTTTAGCTAAATCATCGGTAAGAATTTTTTTAATCCTTGGACTTTTTGCGCCAATTTTAATCTGGGAAAAAAATCTTGTTAACTTTATTAAGAAAAAAATAAATTTCTTAATTCTTTTTTCAATATCAGTAATCATTGCTATTATAATTTATAATGTCCAAAGACTTTCTCCTTTTATGCATTATGTCGGCCAAAAAAATCTTACCTTTGTGATGAGTTTTGAAGAGTTTTTAAAAACACCTTTTCAGTATTTTTGGAATAATTTGAAATTAACTCCTTTATATATCTTATGGGAAATGGGTTTTATTATTGGTTTAATTGGCTTAATTGGTTTAATTAATTTATTAAAAAACAATCAAAAGTTTGGATTTTATTTTCTTATTTGGATATTTTTGCCTTTTATTGCCATTGTTTTTTTTACCAAAGTTCTTTTTCCAAGATATCTGATTTTTTTTGCTTCAATTCTTCTTATTTTGGCTAGCTATTATCTTTCAACTATTAAAAATAAAAATCTTATTTATGGTTTATTTTTCTTTATTTTTATTAGTGTTTTTTATTTTGACTATTCAATTCTTTTTGATTACAAAAATATTCCTTTTCCGCCAGTTGACAGAGGCCAATATATTGAAGGTTGGCCAGCAGGCTGGGGCATAAAAGAAACAATGGATTTTGCAAGAGAAAAATCAAAAGAAAAACCAGTGATTATTCTTGCTGAAGGAAATTTTGGTATGGCCGCTGATGTTTTAGATGTTTTTTTAAAAAGAGATGACAAAATAACTATTAAAGGCTATTGGCCAATTAAAAAAGAACATTTAGAAAAACATCAAAAGTTTTTAAAAGATAATTTTGTCTATGTCTTTTTTTCTCATCAAGAAAACTTTCAAGAAAACTGGCCAATCAAACTAATAAAAAAAATCGAAAAACCAGGGAAAAAATCCGCCTTTTACTTTTTTGAGTTAATAGAAAAATAATTTTCTTTAATCTATTTTGAATAAAAACTATCTTTAAGATATAATTTTTTTAATGAAAAAAATTGTTTTGATTGTTTTTTCAATCTTAATTATTTTTCTTTTTGGAAAAAATCTTAATCCTTTTTCTTCATCAATGTTTGAGTTTCACGATTCAACTCAGCTTGCTAGAATCAATCAGTTTACTTTAAATCTAAAAGAATTAAAAATCCCTCCCCGAATAGCTCCTGATTTTTCCTTTAAATTAGGTTTTCCTGTTTTTAATTATTACGCGCCAACCTCATACTGGATTACTTCTTTTATTAATCTTTTAGGTATAAATGAAATCAATAGTTTAAAAATATCTTTTCTCTTGGCTTTAATATTAAGTTTTGTTTTTATATTTAAGTTTTTACATCTTTATTTTGATTTTTATTTTGCTTTGACTGGAGCTTTAGCTTATACATCTTCTCCTTGGTTAGCCAGCGAGATTTTTGTTAGAGGCAATTTAGCAGAAATTTGGTTTATTGCTTTTTTACCTTTAGCTTTCTATATGATTAAAAAAAACTCTCTTTCATCAAATAAAAAAACTTTTATCTTAACAACCATTTCCTTATCATTAGCCCTAACAACTCATAACGTCTTGTCTTTAATTCTTTTTTTTATTTTAATTTTTTTTATTTTAATCAATAAAAATCCATTAAAAAATTTTTTAGCTCTTTTTTTATCTTTTTTGATAAGCAGTTATTACTTTATTCCGGCGATTTTAGAAATGCCTTTAGTTCAGGCAACTAATCTAGTCAAAAACACTGTTTACTCTGATCATCTTCTTTGTCCTTGGCAAATATGGACAACCCCTTATTGGGGTTATGGCGCATCAATAAAAGATTGTTTTGATGGGATGTCTTTTATGATAGGAAAAATTCAAATTATTTTATCTGCTATAGGAATTGTTTTGTTTTTTTACTTTATTTTTAATAAAAAAAATAAAAAAGAAAACAATAAAGACTCATTATTTTTTTTATTTTTATTTTTAATATCATTTTTTTTGGTAACAAACATCTCTTTTTCTTTTTCAAAATTTTTTGAACCAATTTTATCATATCTTCAATATCCTTGGAGATTTTTAACTTTTTATCTTTTTGCTTCAATTTTTTTTATAGGAGAAATCGGAAAGAACAATTTTTTTAAAAAAACTAAAAATCTAAAAATTATTATTGTTTTTATTGGTTTAATAATGATTTTCTACAATTCTAAATTCTTTAAAAAAGAAACTTTAATCATAAACATTTATCAACAAAAATACCTCAGTCAAAATTATATTAAAAAACAAGCAGCTTATAATATCGCTGAATATCTGCCAAAAACTGTTGACTATCAGTTTTGGAGAAGTCTTGAGAAAAAAAACGAAATCAATCTAAATAATCATTTTGTTTATTCTCTAACTGGCAAAGAGGCAAAAATTATCATTGACAAACCATTTTCAAAATCAGCGGAAATCTATCCTGGCGATAATATCTTAAATATCAGTTATCTTCCTTATTGGAAGATCTATCTTAATAAAAAACCCTATCAGCCTAAAAATCTTGATAGTCTAGGAAGACCAATAATCAGTATCTATCAACCAGCAAAAATTGACATCGAATACCAGCAAACACTAATTGAAAAAATCAGTAATTTATTAACTTTAATATCTTTGATAATTCTTTTTATTTTTTCTAAAAAATTTTCAAAAATAAAAATATGAATGATATCAAAAAGAAAACTCTCATCTCAACTTTAAGTCTTTTTTTTCAAAGCGGCTACTCAGCTATTTTAGGTTTTATCGCTAACTTAGTAATCACAATAGTTTTAAGTCCTAAAATTTTTGGAATTTATTTTACAGTTCTTTCAATTATGGCAATTTTAAATTATTTTTCTGATATTGGCTTAGCGGCTTCTTTAATCCAAAAAAAAGATATTCATCAAAAAGATGTCTCAACTGTTTTTACTGTCCAACAAATTCTTATTTTGTCGATTATTTTAATCGGTTTTTTATCAACTAATTTTATTGTCAACTTTTACCAGCTTCCTCCTGAAGGAAAACATCTTTTTTGGGCGCTTCTTTTATCTTTTTTTCTTTCATCTTTAAAAACTATCCCTTCAATTTTTTTAGAAAGAAAAATCCAGTTTCAAAAAATTGTTTTCGTTCAGGTGGCGGAAAATACATTTTTTTATTTAACTGTTATTATTCTGGCGATTTTAGGCTTTAAACTTAACAGTTTTACAATTGCTGTTATTTTTAGATCTTTGGTCGGTTTAATTCTTATCTATATTTTTTCACCTTGGAAAATAAATATTGGCATTGATTTTCAATCATTAAAAAAACTTTTATCTTTTGGACTACCTTTTCAAACATCTTCTTTTCTGGCTTTAATCAAAGATGATCTTTTAACTTTATATTTAAGCAAAACCTTAGGCTTTGAGATTTTAGGATTTTTAGGCTGGGCTAAAAAATGGGCTGAATCACCGATTAGAATTATTATGGATTCTTTAAGTCGAGTTCTTTTTCCTTTGTTTTCTCGATTTCAGGATGATAAAGAAAAATTAAAAACTACTTTAGAAAAAGTTGTTTATTATCAATCAATGATTATCATCCCCTCAATTTTTGGATTAATTTTAATGATGGGAAAAATTGTTGACATTATTCCTAAATATTCAAAATGGTCAATCGCTCTTCCTTATTTTTATATTTTTTCCTTTTCTGCTCTTTTATCATCTTATTCAACTCCTTTTATTAATTTTTTAAATGGTATTGGTAAAATAAAAATTAGTTTTAATTTTATGGTTTTTTGGACGATATTTACTTGGATATTAACTCCAATTTTAACCAATCTTTTTTCTGGTTTTGGTTTTCCTTTAACTCTTTTGATTTTGTCATTATCTTTTATTCTTGTTGTTTTAGAAACAAAAAAACAGATTAATTTTGCTTTTTTAAAAAACGTTTTTCCTTTTTTTATATCTTCATTAATAATGTTTTTAATAATCTTTTTTTCTCCTTTTTATAAATTCAAAACAATAGAATTTTTGATTATTAATATAAATCTCGGTATAATAACTTATCTTTTAACTCTTAAAATTTTATTTAATATCAGTCTTTTGGAAGAAATAAAAAATTTATGGAAGACATTTCAGCAATAATTGTTGTCAAAAATAATCCTCCCCTTCTTAATAAAACTATCCAGTCGGTGAAAGATCTTGTCAACGAAATCATCATCGTTGATATAGGGATTGATCTTTCTTTAAGAAATTTTTTGAAAAAAGATAAAAAAATAAAAGTCATTAAATTTAAAGAAGATATCCCCTATGTTGAGCTGATAAGAGAAAAAACCAAGAAATTGACTAAAAATCAATACCTGATATTTCTTGATCCTGATGAAGTCTTATCTGATAATTTAAAAAAAATCATTCAAAAAAATTATCAAAAATACGACTATTTTAAAATTCCAAGAAAAAATATTATTTTTGGAAAATGGATAAGACATTCTCGCTGGTGGCCTGATTATCAAATAAGAGTCTTTAATAAAAACAAAGTTTTTTGGCCAACTCTTATTCATCGTCAGCCAAAAGTAGAAGGAAAAGGACTGGTTATTGAAGAAAAAGAAAACTTAGCAATCATCCACTATAACTACGAAAATATTACTCAATATCTTGAAAAAGCTATTCGCTATGCAAAAAGCGAAGCTCAAGAATTAATAAAAGAAGAAAGAATTTATACTTTTAAGGATACAATAAAAAAAGGTTTAAATGAATTTATTAGTCGTTATTTTTCTGGTGAAGGATACAAAGACGGAATCCATGGATTTATTCTTGCATTTCTTCAGCTTTTTTACTATTTTTTAGTTTATTTTTATTATCTTGAAATAAAAAAATTTAAAACTGATGAAAAAATTGATGAAAGTGAATTTTTCAAAACCGGCTTAAAAGAAATTTTATTTTGGAAAAAAAACAAAAATCTTAAAGAAAAATTCTTAAGAAGAATTATATGAATATTTTTTTTCTTTATTTTATCTCTTTTTTAACAAGACTTCTTTTTCTTTTTTTCGGTATGCCCTCTATCACCCATGATGAAGCTGATTTTTATACCAACAGTTATATCTTAGCCAAAACAGGCAGTGATATCTGGAATAAAAAAATATTTTTTACCACAGGAATTTTGGGAATGAACGCTTCACTACCAATATATATTGGTAGTTTAATTTTTAAATTTATTGAAAAAAATATTTTCAATGGAAGATTGTCATATGTCATTTTAAACAGTCTAACACCATTATTTATTTATCTTTTAATAAAAAAGATTACAAAAAATAAAACTCTCAGTTATTTGATTTTTTTTGTATTTAATTTTTCTCCATTTTTTATTCATATGAGTCCTCAAGCTGGTTTAGAACAAACTTTTTCTTTATTGTTTTTGATAATTAGCTTTTATTCATTTATATCAATAAAAAATAATTTTTGGAAAAATCTTCTTTTTATGATATTTTCATTTTTATCCTTTAATTCCTATATGGGGATTAAACCGCTTTTTCCTTTTTTGCTTATAACCATTTTTCAAACAGAGGTCTTTTTAAAAAATAAGGCTTTATTTTTTAAAAAAATTCCAATCAATATCATTAAATCAATAGCTATTTTTCTTTTATTGATGATGCCAATTATCTTAAACTCTGATAATCAATTATTTAATAAAAGATTAAGAGATGAGATTATTCCTTTAAATACTTCTTATCTTGAAAATGTTGTCTGGTTTGAAAGACTGACAACCAATACCGAAAATAATTTTCTAAAAAAAATTATCTCTAACAAAGCAACGGTAATCATAAATGAATTCTTGAAAAAATATTTTGAGGCCTTTAATCTAAAATATCTTTTTGTAACCGGCGATCCTCACCCGATTTACGGAACCAATATTTATGGAATTTTTTATTTATGGCAGATGTTTTTTTTAATATACGGTTTTATCTTAAGTTTTTCAAAAATACCTAAAGAATTAAATTTAATTTTAATCTTTTTGACTCTTATCTCCCCTCTTGGTTTATCTTTATCAAAAAATCCGCCAACAATCGTTTTAAGAGCGATAACAATCTTTATTCCTTACAGTTTCTATATTGCTTTTGGAATTTATCAGTTTATAGAATCTGTAAATAAAAAATATAAAATAGATAAAAAAATTCTCAATCTCTCATTTATTTTTTTAATTTTTTTATCTTTTATTCATTTTTTCTTTTTGTATCAATTAAGAATAAAAGTTCTTTCAAGCGAACAATGGCATCTTGGTGAAAAAAAACTTTTTGAAAAAATTCTTAATGATAAAAATTTAAAAAATAAAAAAATAACTATCATTAATGCTGAACCAAAAGAAACATTTTTGCTTTATGCTTTCTATCATTTAGATGATGCTTTTTTAATAAAAGAAAAATTACAAAAAAATTTATACCAGGATAAAAACATCTACTTTATAAAAAATTGCCCAAAAAATCTCATGAAAAAAAATAATGAAATTTATATAATAAAAAGAGGAAGTTGTAAAATCGAAACCTTAGAAAGTGCCAATATGTTAAAAGTTTATCTTGAATCATCTGATAAAAGCGGACCGCTTTATTTTTCTTTATGATAGGACTTGTTACTGTTAATTACAATCAATATAAAATGACTGAAGAGTTTTTAGACTCTTTAGCAAAAATCAAAAATCCTGAAAAAACAACAGTTTATATCGCTGATGTTTCATCAAAAAAAGAAGATTTTAAAATAAAAAAATACCCAATGAAGGTCGTTTTAGAACCTTTACCTAATAAAGGTTATGCTTTTGGTATAAATCAAGGAGTAAAATACTTTCTTAAAAATCAAATCACTCAATTTTGTGCGATAAACAACGATATTTTTTTTGATAAAAATTTTGTGATTGAGGCTGAAAAAGGTTTTAAAAAAGCTGATATTTTTGGCGGCAAAATCTATTATGCTCCTGGTTATGAATATCATAAAAAATATAAAAAAAGCGAAATCGGCAAAGTCCTTTGGTATGCAGGAGGAATTGATGATTGGAAAAATGTCTTTACCTATCATCGAGGTGTTGATGAAGTTGATAAAGGCCAGTATGATAAATTTGAAAAAACTGATTTTATCACTGGTTGTATGCTTTTTTTCAATAAAAAAGTCGTTGATAAAGTAGGCTTTTGGGATGAAAGTTATTTTTTGTATTATGAAGACTCAGATTTTTGCGAAAGAGCTAAAAGAAAAGGTTTTACTTTATATTACAATCCAAAAATCATTATCTATCATAAAAACGCTCAGTCAACTGGAGGCTCAGGTTCACCTCTTCATCAAAAATATCAAAGAAAAAACCGGTTAATTTTTGGTTTAAAATATGCTCCTTTTAGAACTAAACTTCATCTGATAAAAAACTTTATTCTTGGTAAATTATGAAAAAAATTGCTAAACTTGTTCTTTTTTTAATTATTTTTGGAATTTTTATCTATTTAAGAATCACCCCTCTTTTAAATCAAACTGTCCCCTACACTTATGATCAAGGAAGAGATTTTTTAAAAGCAGAAGAGATCGTCCGTTTTAAAAATATCACTTTTCTTGGACCAACAACAGGCATTATGGGTTTAAATCATGGTCCGTGGTGGTATTATTTTTTATCAATTCCTTATTTTTTGTTTAATGGTCATCCTCTTGGTTTTTATTATTTTATGTTTATTTTTTCCGTTATCGCTAATCTTTTATTTTTTTATTTTTTAGAAAAAAAATATAGTTTTAAAACTGGTTTGCTTTTTTTAACAATTACTTCTGTCTCTCCATATTTTATCAGTATGAATTTTGCTATCAGCAATAATACGATTGTCATTTATATGATTTTAGGATTAATCGCTTTGATTTTTTCTTTATTTAAAAACAAAAATCAATCTTCTTGGATTTTCCTTGTCGGCTTATTTTTAGGATTTATTCATGAGTTTGAAGTCTCTTTTGGACTTTTTATTATTCCGGTTTTTTTATTTTTAACATTAATCTTTAAAAAATTAAGAAAAATATTTTTTACAAAAAATGGGCTTTTAAATTTTATTTTTGGTTTAATAATTGCTTTTTTGCCTAGGATTCTTTTTGAAACAAAAAATGGTTTTTCTCAAACAAAAACTCTTATAAACTTTATATTTTCTCCCAAATTTCATAATCCAAAGCCTTTTAAGATAGTTTTTTATGATCGATTAAATCTTTTTATAAGCTATTTTAAAAGTATTTTTGTTGAATATAATCTACATTTGTCGATTTTTGCTTTATCGATAATAATAAGCGTTCTTATTTTTTATAAAAAAGATCTAAAAAAACATCTCTATTTAATCTTTATTATTTTTTTAATCCTTTTTCTTTTTTTGATAAGTCTTTTTTATAAGGATAATTTTTGGGCTAATTATTATGAGGGAATTCAGTATTTAATCCTTTTTGTTTTCCTAATCTCGTTTTATATTTTAGAAAAAAAGCATAAAATCATCGCTAAAGTTATTTTGATTGTTTTTATGATCTTTACGATAACATTTTTTACCAAAAATATTTTTATTAAAAACAATCAAATCAAAGACTTTAAGGCGATAGATAAAGCAGTCAATTATATTATAGATAAAAATGGAAAAAAAGATTTTTGCGTAAAAATATACACTCCTCCGGTTGTCCCTTATACTTATAACTATCTTTTTTCTTATTACTCAAAAATAAAAAATATCCCCTATCCAAAGAAAGATTGGGTGAATAATCAGTGTTATTTTATTATTGAAAAAGATGACTATCTTTTTAGAGTTCAAGAATGGATGAAAAATAATCTTCCAGAAAATTCTCAAAAAATCTCAAGTTTTAAGATAAACGAAGATATCAAAATTGAGCTTTGGAAAAAAAACTAAATTAATTTATTTTTCATTCCAGATATGCCATAAATAAGATTTAATATCACCTTCATTAAATTCAATCTTATTTTTTTCTTTTATTCTTTGTTTAACAGATAGTTTTTGATATTTCAAACTATTGACTCTTTCCTTTTTAATTAACTCATCTTTTATTTGAAAAAAGCAAAAAAACAATAATAAAAATGTTGAGATATAAATTAAAAAATAATTTTTAAGAGAAATAATTTTATTGAAAAAATAATAAATAATATAAATCACTAAAACTGAGGTCATCAGCATATAATACTCTGAGGTTGTTCCTCCATAAAATGAATAAATTAACGAAGGAATCAAAAACCATAATAAAATCAAATAACCTAATACTTTTTGCTTTTTATCTTTTTCAAAAATTAAAAACAAAAAATACAAAAAAGGGGGTATTAAAACTAGATAACGATTAATTTTAGGTAAAGAAAGAACTGTCTCAAATTGAATAAAAGCATCATATAAACGATATAAATAAAATCTTAAATGAAATCCTTTAATAATATAATACTTATAAAAATTAGTTAAAAAATTTAGATTGCTGTTTTTTGATTGAAACTCATAAATAATTGTTGGAATAAACCAAATAAAAAATAAAGGCAGACTTTTTAAACCATAAATAAAAGCTTTGACTTTATCTTTAACAAGAAAAAATGAAAATAAAATAATTGCTGGTAAAAAAACAAAAGAAAAATGCAAGTGAAAAAAAAGACCAGTTAAAAAACTAATTAAAAATATAAAATTATATTTTTTTTCATAAACAACTTTATATATTGAATAAAATATAATCATCGCAACTCCCGGTACAGGACTAACATTCCAGGGAACTCTATTAATCTGAATTAAATATCTATTAGTAGCATAGAAAAAAGTAACAAACAAAGCTGCTTTTTTTCCAAAAATTTTTTTAGTAACAATAAAAATAGCGATAAAATTAAATAAATTAACAAAAAAATTCAAATAATTAGCGCCCGTTGGATCAAGATTTGTCAAATAATAAAAAGGAGCTAAAAGATAAAACCACAAAGGCCCAAGCTCCATATGGCCAACTCCTGTTCTTGGGCCATTTAAAACTAGTTTTCCAATTAAAATATCTCTTGTTTTCCAAGCATCACGAGCCTGATCCCAGCCAAATTCTAAAATACTCTCTATCTTAAAAAACCGCAGATACATCCCCAAAATAATAATCAACAAAAAAGATACTGTCAGCCAATGTTTTTTGAAAAATTTAGCCATATTAAAATACCTTTATTATATAATTTAATCATGAAAAATATTAGTGTAGCAATCTTTACTCAAAAAGATGATCCTCAGATAAAAGACTGTCTTTCTTCGGTTAAAAATCTAACTAAAGAAATAGTTTTTATCTACCCTAACTCAAAAATCGTTGAGACGGTAAGAAACCAAGGAATAAAAAAATCAAAAACTGACTGGGTACTTTTTCTTGATGTCGATGAAAGAGCTACTGATGAGCTGATTGAAGAAATAAAAAATATCAAAGAAGAAGAAAATGTTGGCGGTTATAAAATCCCAAGAAAAAATATTTTTAACAAAAAAAAATGGCTTAGGTTTGGCGGCTGGTGGCCCGATTATCAGATAAGACTGATTAATAAAAAAAAATTTGTTGACTGGCCAAAGATAATCCACTCAACTCCGATTATCCAAGGAAAAATAAAAACTCTTAAAAATCCCCTTCTTCATTATTTTCATAGCGATCTAGAAAAGATGGTTGAAAAAACTCTTGTTTTTGAAGATATTGAATCAGATCTTTTATTTCAAGCTAAAAGAAAAGCCAATACTCTTATTTTTTTCAGAAAATTTTTTGGAGAAATCTATCGAAGACTTATAAAAAACCTTGGATTTCTTGATGGAAAAATTGGGATAATTGAATCAATATATCAAGCTTTTTCAAAAACCATTACTTATATTTTTTTATATGAAAAAAACAAAAAACAAAATTAAAGTCGGACTATACAATCCTTATCTTGATACTTTAGGTGGCGGAGAAAAACATATTCTCTCAATCCTTCAAGTTTTTGCTGAAGAAAATGGCGAAATTAATATCTTTTGGGATAAAAATTTATCTTCAGAGATCAAAAAAAGATTTTCACTAGATTATGTTAATAAAATAAACTGGCTACCATCAATAAAAACCTTAGGAACTTTAAAAACCTTAAAAATGCTTTTTTCTTTTGATTATTTTTTTTATGTCACTGACGGCAGCTATTTTTTTTCAACAGCAAAAAATAACTTTATATTTTGCATGATACCTGATAAAAAACTCTATAACTTAAATTTAATTAATAAACTAAAACTCTTAAATTATAAATTTATTAGCAACTCTTTTTACACGACTACCTGGTTAAAAAAATGGCAGATTAATCCTATTACCATCCCTCCTTATATCGAAGAAAATTTTTTTAATGATAATATTGAAGATAAAGAAAAAATTATTTTATCCGTAGGCAGATTTTTTCCTCATCTCCACAGCAAAAATCAAGAAAAAATTATTAAAACTTTTCAAAAACTAAAAAAAAATTACCCTCTGTTTAAGGATTATAAACTCATTCTTGCTGGCGGTTTAAAAAAAGAGGATGAAAATTATTTTTATTATTTAAAATCTTTGACTGAAAATAATCAATCAATTATTTTTAAAACTAATATCTCTTTTAATGAAATTTGTCAGCTTTATAAAAAAGCAACTTATTTTTGGCATTTTACTGGACTTGATGTTGATGAAAAAAAATCTCCCGATAAAGTTGAACATTTCGGTATCGCTCCTCTTGAGGCAATGGCATCAGGCTGTCTAACTTTTGCTCATAACTCAGGCGGACCAAAAATAATCATCAAAAATCAAAAAACTGGCCTGCTTTTTAAAAACGAAAATGATCTTATAAAAAAAATGATTTATCTAGAAACAAATAAAATATTAAAAGAAAAAATTATAAAAAATAGTGTAAAATATATAAAAGAAAATTTTAATTATCAAAAATTTAAAGAAAAAATCATAAAAAATCTATTATGAAAAAATATCCCATCTCAGTTATTATCCCTGTATATAAAAATTACCAAATGTTTTATCAAAATCTAAAAATAAATAAAAAATATCTTCAAGGCTGTGAAGTGATTATCATGAATGATTATCCATTAGAAAATATCACTAAAGAAGTAAAAAAAATCTTTCCTCAAGCAAAAGTTTTTAATAATAAAAAAAATCTTGGTTTTGCCGGCAATGTCAATAAAGGAGTTAAAAAAGCAAAAAGACCTTATGTTTTTTTGATGAATTCGGACGTGGTTTTAAGAGATAGTTCTTTTCTTAAATCAATCAATTATTTTAAAAAAAACAAAAAACTTTTTGCTGTTGGCTTTGCTCAAATTGAAAAAGACGGCAGAATTGTCGGTTCAAATTTGGCTTATTTTAAAAACGGTTTTATCAATCATGCCTTTAGAAAAACAAATAAATCAGAAAATCCGAGTGATAATTTTTGGGCAGAAGGAGGAGCGTCAATTTTCAGAAAAAAATTATTTATAGATTTAGGACTACTTGATGAGCTTTTTAATCCTTTTTATTGGGAGGATATTGATTTATCTTACCGCGCCTGGAAAGCCGGTTATCAGGTAGTTTTTGATAAAAATATTTTAGTTGAACATCATCATGAATCAACTATTGGAAAATATTTTCAGCAAAAAAGAATCTTAAAAACTGCCTTTAGAAATCAACTAATTTTTCACTGGAAAAATCTTACTGATAAAAATTTGCTTTTGAATCATATTCTTCATCTTGGAAAACAAATTTTTACTCCAGGATTTTTTGAGGCAGTTTTATTGCTACCAAAAATTTTAAAATCAAGATCAAAAACAATAAAACTATTTAAAAAAACTGATAAGGAAATATTAACCAAGTTTAAAAATTATGTTTAAAAAAAACTCTTCTTTAATCTTATTGATTCTCTTTTCAATATTATCGGTTGGCTTATTTCTTTATCGTCTTACTTCATCTCCTCCATGTCTTAACGCTGATGAAGCAACCAACGCTTATGATGCTTACTCCATCTTAAAAACCGGAAAAGATCAATATGGTAATTTTTTGCCTTTAAGATTTAAATCATTTGGTGACTACAAACTACCTCTTTTAACATATTTAGCTGTTTATTGGATAAAGATCTTTGGATTAACTGAGTTTGGGATAAGAATGGTTAATCTGCCTTTTGTTTTTTTCTTTCCGATAATAATCTATTTTTTTGTTCTTGAGCTTTTTAATAAAAAAAATATCGCTCTTATCGCCTCTTTTATTGGTGCTTTTTCTCCCGGTCTTCAGCTTCTTGGCAGACAAGCTCATGAAGGATATATGACTGCCTTTTTTTTAACTTTAACTTTTTATTTTTTTGTCGTTTTTATCAAAAAAAGGGGTTCTCTAAATTTTTTATTTTTTATTTTAAGTTTTTTCTTTTCCTTATTTGGCTATCACTCAACTCGGCTCTGGGCTGGTTTGATTTTCTTAATTTTTATTTATCTTTTTTATAAAAAGAAAATCAACTTTTCTTATCTTCTGGTTTTATTAAGTATTTTAGGATTTTTTATTTTTACTGACATCAAAAATACTCCCTCAAGAATTAAAAATTTATTATTTTTTAATAATATTGGCTTTAATTTAAAAATCAATGAGCTTCGTGCAGAAGGCGGTAATCGTCTTTTTTATAATAAATTAACTGTCGGTATCAAAGAAATAGTCTTCCAATACTTAAGCTATTTTTCACCTCAGTTTTTAGTCATCAACGGTGATGAAAATATCCGTTTTGGTTTTCCTGGATTATCACCGATTACTCCTTTTGAATATCTTTTTATTTTTATTGGCTTATATTATCTTTTTAAAAACAAAGAAAAATGGCGATATTTCATCTTAACTCTTTTTCTTTTTTCACCGCTTTCTGGAGCTTTATCCTGGGCTGGATTATCAATAACAAGAACTATCTTTATCTTTGTTCCCATAACCATCACTGTCAGCTATGGCGTTTTTTATTTTTTTAAAGAAAAAAAATATTTTTATTTTGCTTTTTTTGGAATCTTAGTCTATTTGTTTTTTTTATTTTATAGCTGGGATTTTTATCTTAATCATTATCCAAAAAGAGCTGCGGTTTTAAGAAGCTGGCAGTGCGGTTATAAAGAGCTAACCTCTTATATAAAAGAAAATTATCATAATTTTGATAAATTTTATATCACTAAAAAAAACGGCCAGCCTTATATCTTTCTTCTTTTTTATCTAAAATATGACCCTTTAAGATATCAAAAAATTGCTAAACTTTCGCCTCCTGATGAGTACGGTTTTGGTCAGGTGGAAAATTTTGATAAATTCGTCTTTAATATCCCAAATAAATTAGAAAAAAATACCGCCGTAATTGGTTTTCCTGATGATTTTGGAAAAGAGGAGAAAAATCTAAAAGAAATCAAAGTCTTAACTGAAACTATCTTTAAAATAAAAGAGATCAAATAAAAGCCAAGCTAATAACGATATTGTAAAAAGCATGGATTAAGATTGGCGCTGTCAAGCTTTTATTCTCAAGAAAAATCAACCCATTGATTAAAGATAAAAGAAGATCAGTCGTCATAAACATCAAAAGCATCTGGCCGTTAATTCTTGGATTGGCAAATAAAATCGGTACATGCAAAAAGAAAAATAAAACACTGGCAAAAAAAGTTGAGGTGTAGATGTTTTTTGATTCTTCATAAAGCTTTTTTAAAACAAAACCTCGGGAAAGAATCTCTTCGGTTATACCTGTTGCTAAAGCGGTAATAGAGATGATAAAAAAATTATAAAAACCAGGAAAATTAGAAAGCAAAATAAATTTTTTTTCTCGTAAATAAAAACCTAAAATTGCTGTCAAAAGAAAAACACCGCCAATCACTAAACTATTAAGTAAATCATTGAAAATAATCTTTGGTTTTAAATGAAGATGAAGGGTTTCAAAAAATGGTTTTTTATCAACATTTTTTATATAAAAATAAACTGGTAAGACAAAAACTAAAGGTTTAGCGATAAACTCATCAAACCATTCCGGCATTTTAAAATAGGTTCTGTATAAAGCCCAGACAATCAAAATCACCCCCCATAAATTTAAAGCCTTTTGTGTCGGGCTTATCTTTTCCCTCATATTTACCATAAAATTTACATCTTTTTCAAAAATAAATCAATAGCAAACTCTTTTTACCAGCCTTTCTAATCAGTTTTAAATTTAAAGTCAAAAATCGATTTAATTTAAAAATCTAGTTTATGATTTTCAAGTTTACAAAAAATTAAAATTTTTTTAAAATAATAATTTATGGAAAGAGATGAAAGTTTTCTTGCTAAATTATTAAAAAAACTATCTAATGTAAAAGAAGCTGGATTTAAAGCTAATATATCAATATCCTCTCTTAAAAAATAAGTAAATAGACAAATTGAAGAAGCAAGCAGAAATAATGGTGGTGATCCAATAACTGGTGAAGGTGTAACAAAATCAGGAGGTGATGACGGGTTTTAAATTTTATTAAACCATAATAAGAAATCTATCATTTCTTTGTAATCTTTCATTTAAATTTTTTTTTCTTCTTTCAAAAGGTTCTCTCATAAATTTTTCAGGAAATCTTTCTGTATAGATTTCTCCAGTTAAAGGAAAATAAATAAATTGCGGTGACTCTATTGGAAAACAATTGTTTCCAAAAATATTTAAAATACTATTCAAAATATGAGTATTTGGGGTAAAACCTAATCTAAAAACTCCGTTATCACCCAGCATTTTTTTCATAATTATTAAAGCATCTAAATCTAATTCAGGAAAATCAACATGAGCAACACCAGCATATTTTTTATTTTCTTCGATCAGCAAATAACCACGACAACCATCTTTTGCCCCAACTGCAAAAGTACCTATTGGTGTCTTTCCATCAATGGTAATACCATATTCACCAGGCAAAATAATTTTTGGTTTATAAATATTTAAAAGATTTTCAATTGACCTTTTTTCAGCCATAATTAATTATGAAAAATTATTAACTCTTATTCTGAATATTTAACATTTTTATATTATCCTTTCAACTCTTATTCCCGATTCTTATGATATAAATTTCATCTTTTTGTATTTAATTAAGTTTTACAGATAATCCACTCAATCGCTATCTCTATGTAAATAATCTTTTTTACTGAAATTATTAAGCCAATTATTATGAGCTATAGCTACAATTTCATTTACTCTTTTGCTTGCAATAACCCAAAAATCTAATTCAGACATAAATTAATTTTAAAATTATAAATTAAAGTTTAATTTTTTTTATATTTGAAATATACCCAACTAAATCATGTTTGTCATCACTTGTCATCCTGAATTTATTTCAGAATCTGTTTTAGATGCTGAAACCATCCTCCGAGTTGGAGGACAGGTTTCAGCATGATGCATTGTTTAGTTGCAAAACTAAGAATGATGGGTATACATTACTATCTCAATCTTATTGTCCATTTGCTCAAGGATGTTTAGAACTTAACTGCCTACTTTCAGAGAATTTAGTAAGCGATCCGACTTATCTAACTATCTTCTTAAAACAAAATGGCCCCAATAATGTATCACCAGTAAAGCATTTTATGCTATGATTAGAAAAAACTGCAGTAATCCGTGGATTAATATAAACTCGTTTATTAAATCTCCAAACCTTTTTTACTTTTATATTTCAAACGGCTCCCTTTGGGACCTTACAGAAATTCAAACAATTTCAACCGACGCGCCCGCCATAATGCAAAACTTTAGGCGGGTTAAATGTATGTGACCTATACATGGTCTTGAAAAAAGACCTAAATTATGGTATCTATATAAAATATGAATAAAATCTCTATTTCTTATTTAAAAACCAAGCCGGCAAAAGCGATTAGTATCGCTGCTGATTATCCTTTGGCGATTGCAAGTCGAAACAAAGTCAAAGCCTATCTTCTTGGTAAAGATCTTTATGAAAAAGTCGTCGCCTATTTTGAGAATATGATTGACAGAAAAGCGGTTGAGGAAACTGATTTTGGTGAAAGTGAAGATTTTGAAAAAGTGGCCAAAGAACTTGGAATATGAAAATTTCTATCTCAAAAAGAGCGGTTAAAGAATTAAAAAGGCTTCCTAAAATCGATCAAATTGCTATTGCTAAAAAAATCAGAGAATTAAAAAATATTGATTTATCAAAAGTAGAAAAACTTTCCGGCTATCAAGATATCTTTCGCGTCAGAGTTGGCGATTACCGAATCGTTTATCGAAAAACAAAAAATGAAATATTTATCATTCTTATCCGCCACCGAAAAGATGTCTATCGGATAATCAAAGAGATTTTTAAGTAAAATTTTTAGCTTTTTCCTTGACTCTCGCCTGAAACATCCTTTCTCTTAAACCACCTTCTTTAAGAAAAAGCACTTCTAATTTTTTTATCAATCGATCAAGAAGACAATTAGTCTGATGAATAATACAGATAATCGTATTGGCCGCTTCCTCTATATTTTTATTAGTCAAATAGGTCTTACGTCTTATCCTTACTCTTTGCCAACATTCTTATCGCTAAAGCTCTTTTATCGTTTTTATCCCATAAATTAAGTCCTCTTACACGAAGAAAGTCTTTATAATCATTAAGAAGTTCTTCCAGACTAGCCCGTGCTACTCCTATTAATTTAATCTCCGATTCTTTAGATACGCCAGAAATCATGCTCCCCTCAATAATATTTTGTTTTCCGCTTCTTGCCGCTTGGATCATCTGATCATAAGTGCGAGATTTTTTGTCGATATATTTATCGCAAAAATAGACTGTCGCATCATAAACAATCTCCGCCATCTGATAGCAAGCAAGTTTTTGATAACCTCCGTAAGGAGGGATAAAGCGGTTATAAGTCATTGTTTTTATTTTAATTAATTTTTAAAAAATTGATTTAATTATT
>JBBILA010000013.1:0-19584 GCA_037445105.1 Candidatus Microgenomates bacterium | reverse complement strand
GCCTCTAAGGCGCCAGCAGCCTCTATCTGATCTATTTTATCCAGACCACTAACTCCATTTTGAACAAGCAAAAGACCAAAAATATCAGAAAAATGTTCTACATTATTTGTTGTTCCAATAGCAATCCCGGCAGTGATTAAATTTCCTTTGCTATCTTTGACAGTTAATCTGGGAACAATCTCGGAAATATCATCCCAGTTCTTCGGCGATAAAGTAATTCCCGCTTTCTTAAAAAGACTATCGTTATATACTAAAACTAAGCCGTCAATCATCAAGGGTAAACCATAATAATAATCACCAATTTTTAAATCTTTTTGGTGAATCTTATAAAAAGTCTTTTCAAATTCGTTATTGCTCATAATCTGAGGTGGTAAAGGAGAAACAATTTCTTTTATCTCCGGCAGCCAGGTATTATGAAAACGAAAAATATCTGGACCCTCACCGTTTTTGCTTCTGACAATAATCTTCTCTCGATAATTTTCAGGCGACATTTTTTTATAATTTATTTTGACATGAGGATTTTTTTGTTGATATTCGTTAATTATTGGTTGAAAAATCTGCTCATCTTCCCATAAACCCCAATAATTAAGAACTACTGATTTTTTATTTTTACTACCAGAAAAAAAGATTGATTTGATAATAATCACAAAGAAAATAAAAAAAACTATTCCTAAAATAGCGATTATTAAATATTGATTTTTATTTTCCATATAAACCGGTGGCGGAAGTTCGCTGCCGGCATTAACCGAGGATTCATTTTTAAAATCAGTCGATTCGACTTCTTCGGGAGTCTCTTCAACCTCAATTTGAGGCTCATTTAAATTCTCCTCATTGCTGTCTAAAGGAACCGTCTCATATAAAGATTGATTTTCTGTTTGTTTTTCATTATTATCATTCATATCATTCATAATATTTATGGTAACAAAAAATCTAAAAAAAATCCTTATTTATATTTTGGGAGTTTTTGTTTGTTTGACTATCATTAGTCTTTTTTATTTAAAAAAGGTTGAAAAAAATTACCAAAATAAAATTTTTCCCAATGTTTACATAGATAAAATTGACTTTTCCGGAAAAACTAAAACTGAGGTCATTGATTTTTATAAAAATAAATCAAAAGAACTTCAATCTTTAAATTTTATCTTAAAAATAGATTCAAATTATTTTGCTACTTTTTCTGGAAAACAACTAAATCTTCATTATGATGGAGAAACAGTTAGTGAACAAGCCTATCTTATTGGTAGATCGCCTCTTTTTTTATCAGCTTTTTCTCAAAAAATACTTTCACTAACCAAAACTAAAGATTTTAATTTTTTTTCACAAATAAAATATGATGATCAAATTATTAAAGAAAAATTAAATGTTTTAAAAGATTTTTATGATAAACCGGCAAAAAATGCTCTTTTTGAGTTCAAAAATAATAAGGTCATCAACTTTAGAAAAGAAGAGATTGGAAGAAAAATTAATATTGAGGAAACTTTAAAAGAAATTAATAAAAAAATAAATTCATTAAAGACTAATAAAAAAGATCAAATTATCAAAATTAAAGTAGAGATTATTAAACCCGAAATTACTCTTTCAACGATTAACAACTTTGGTATTGAAGAATTAATCGCTCAAGGAAAATCTGATTTTTCTCATTCAGCTGAAAATAGAGTTCACAATATTATTCTTGCTGCATCAAAATTTCATGGAGTATTAATCCCACCAAATAAAATTCTCTCTTTTAATCAAACTGTTGGTGATATTTCTACTTTATCTGGCTATAAACAAGCTTATATCATAAAAGAAGGAAAAACTATCTTAGGAGATGGAGGCGGTGTTTGTCAGGTATCAACAACTCTTTTTCGCGCGGCCTTGAATGCTGGTTTAGAAATTGTTGAAAGACAGTCTCATGCTTATCGAGTTTTATATTATGAAAATGATATGAAGCCAGGTTTTGATGCAACTGTTTTTTCACCAGTTGTCGATTTAAAAATAAAAAATAATACTCCAGCTTATATTTTAATTCAAACAAAAATAGACAAAGAAAATAATCTTCTTTATTTTTATTTTTACGGAAAAAAAGATAATAGAAAAGTAGAAATCTCGCCAGTTGAAATCTGGGATATCTCGCCTCCTCTTGAAGCTAAATATCAAGATGATCCTACTTTAAAAAAAGGAGTTGTCAAACAAATTGAATATCCAGCCTGGGGAGCAAAAACCAAGTTTGATTATAAAGTCTATAAAGATAATCAACTAATCATTAATAAAAAAATCTTTTCTTTCTATCAGCCATGGCCGGCTGTTTATCTTGTTGGCACAGCTGATTAAATTTAATCATTCATAAAGGCTAATTTTTTTCCTGTAAGAACAATACTGACAATTAGGATGAGATGGAGGAATTTCCTCTAAATCTAAACACTTTTTGATTTCATATATTAATGGTTCAACCCAACTAACATCGCCATGATGAGGGATTAATTCTAAAGAAAATTCTAATTTACCATCAAATCTATCTCTATTTTTTGAAGCATTGGCATAAACAAAATAGCCTGTATCATTAACCTTAAAACCCATCTTTTTAAAAATCCACTGATAAATTTCCATTTGCTTTTTATAACCTTTTTTATAAGGATCATTCAAAGAGATTTTGGCGGAGGTACTGGTTGATTTGTAATCAACAATGATTAATTCATGATTCTTGTTAATCCAAATATCATCAATAATCCCTGATATTTCAAGATTAGTTTCCTGATGAATTACTGAGGCTCCTTTAAGCCTGTAAAAATCACCTCTCCATAAAGGTAAATCAGGATGATCAAAAGGAATAGCATCAATATTGTATATTTTCATTAATTCGTGTTTTTCTCCTTTTTTTCTTAAAAGATCAAATTCATTTTTTAAAAGAACATCAACAGCTGAATTTAAAGAAAAACCAGGAGTTGACGGTCTTGAAATTCCTAGTTTTCTATCTAAATAAAAACATCGAGGACACTCTAAAAATAAATCAATTTTCGAACGACTGATATTAAAAACCTTGCCTTTTTCGTATAAATTTTTTTTTCGTTGAGAATATTTATTCATCTGAAAAGTCTTGCTCTGCCTAATTTATAATGAAGATTTTTATTTTTTCTTTCGCCGATAATCTTTGCCGGAACACCGCCAACTATTGCATAAGGAGGAACATCCTTAGTGACTACCGCTCCGGCAGCAACAACAGCGCCTTTCCCAATTTTTACTCCCGGAAGAATAATCGCTCTTGGACCAATAAAAACATAGTCTTCAATAATCACTTCTTCATCTTTAGCAATAAAATTTTCATCCTCTATGTCATGCTGAGAGTTATAAATCATTACCTCAGTAGCAATATCAACATGATTGCCAATTATAAGTTTAGCTCTACCATCTAAAACCGCTCCTTCGCCAATAATTGTATCTTCTCCTATCTGAATATTTCTTGGATCATAAAATTTAGCTCCTGTATGAATAGTTGAGCCTTTACCAATTTTAATCCCGGCTAAACGATAAAAAAAACAGCGAAAACTATGAGAAGGAACAAGGCCAACTAAATGAAGTTTAAAAACAATAAACTCTAAAAAAATATTTTTTATTCTGTTAATCACTTTAGTAAAAAATTCTTTAGGAGTTAATTTCCTCCCCATTTTATCTCTAAACATAGATTTTATTATACAATCTATAATCTCTAATTTCTATTTTTTAAATTAAACCTGTTTAATCTAAAATATATCCAAAAAAATAATCTTGGATTATTAAAATCTATGAATCTTAGTAAATTAATTTTTTAATCATCAAGGAATCTTGATTTTACTGAATAACTTCGACTACCAAAAATAAATCGCTGACGGGCATAACTGATATAAAGTCTTTCTTTAGCACGAGTTATTCCTACATAAAAAAGTCTTCTTTCTTCCTCTAAAGAATAAACATCGTCAAGCGATCTTGAATGAGGCAAAATACCCTCTTCAACCCCAACAATAAAAACAACAGAAAATTCTAATCCTTTAGCTTGATGTAAAGTCATCAAATGGACGCCATCTTTGTTTTTAATTTTTTTTTCCCCTTCAAAATACTCTGATTCTACCAAAGATACTTGTTCTAAAAAATCAGTTAATGAAGGATAAGATAAAGCGACTGATTTTAATTCTTTAATATTTTCTAATCGAGAATAATCATCTTCATTATTAAAATCATAATTTTTTAAATAATCAGTTGCTAAAAATATCTCTTCAATAATTTTTTCAGTTGTTTTTTGTTTTAAACTATCTTTATTTTCTTGATAATATTTTTTAAATTTTTCCCATCTTTGCTTTCCTAACTTAATCACTCTTTCTTTTGAAATCTTATCTAGAGGATTAACTAAAAGCCGAAGATAGCTTAAAACATCTTTTATCTCTTTTCTTTCATAAAACCTGATACCACCAATCAAAACATAAGGAATCCGATAATGAAGAAAAACTTCTTCAATAATTCTTGATTGAGCATTAGTTCGGTATAAAACTGCCATCTCTTTTAAGGAATATTTTTCTTTTAAATTATTTATCATATTGGCAATATAAATCGCTTCCTCCTCTTGATTTGTTGCTTCATAAAAAATAACTTCTTCGCCAATTTTTTTATCAGTAAATAAAGATAAAATTGGATGAGTCAGATTTTTAGAGATTACTTTATAAGCAAAATCAAGAATTGGCTGGGTTGAACGATAGTTTTTTTCAAGATAAAAGATCTTTGAATTAGAAAAATCTTTTTGAAAATTTTCTAAATTTTTTATCTCAGCTCCTCGCCAAGAATATATAGATTGGGAAAAATCACCAACAACAGTGATATTTTGATATTTTTTCCCAAGAAGTTTTGTTAAAATGTATTGACTATAATTTGTATCTTGAAATTCATCAATAAAAATATATCGATATTTATCCTGATATTTATTTAAAATTTGATGATGATTTTTAAATAATTTAATAGTCATATTGATTAGATCATCAAAATCTAAAGCATTATTTTCTTTTAATTCTTTTTGATATTTTTCATAAACAAGACCTACTTCTTCAGCGCTATAATCATTAAAAACTTCCAAATACTTTTTCGGCTCAATTAACTGATTTTTTGCCCAGGAAATTCTCTTTAAAAAATAAGAGGGAGAATATTTTTTAGTTAAAGAGAGATCTTTTAAGATTAATTTAATTAGACTCAACTGATCTTGCTCATCATAGATTAAAAAATTTTTTTTTATATCTATAAAAATACCATCAATTCTTAAAATTTTAGCGCATAAAGAATGAAAAGTACCAATGTAACCTAATTTATAGGTCAATCCAATTCTTGTTTTCATTTCATCAGCGGCTTTATTAGTAAAGGTAATCATTAAAATATTTTGAGGATTGACTTTATGATTCTTTATTAAATTAATCACTTTAGCAATTAAAACTCTTGTTTTTCCGCTGCCGGCGCCGGCTAAAATAACCGAAGGACCCTCAGTAAAATAAACTGCTTCTTTTTGTTGATCATTTAAATTATCTAAAATTTTTTCCGTCATAAATTATATAATTATAAATTATAAAAAAAACCATTTTATTCCCAAAAAAATAATTAATGAAAAATTTAAAAATTAAATTAATCTTTTTATTTATTTTTATTGGTTTAATTATTTTTTTGACTGTTAAACCCTATCTTGATTTTATTAATCACACTCTTAAAATTTCTTTATTAAAAACTCTTTTCTCTAAAGACTCTCTAAAAACCTATAATCAACAACTAAATATTTTATTAATGGGAATATCAGGAGAAAATCATGATGGTCCAAATTTATCCGATTCAATCATTGTTTTTAACTATAACTTTGAAACCAATAAATTAACTTCCATCTCTATTCCTCGAGATATCTGGAGCGAGACTTTAAAAGATAAAATCAACTCTGCTTATGCTTATGGAGAAGCAAAAAAACCAAATCAAGGTGGTTTCATTCTTGCTAAAGCAGAAGTAAGTAGCATTATTGGTCAGCCAATTCAATATGCTGCCGTTATTAATTTTGAACAATTTAAAAATTTGATTGATTTTTTAGGCGGAATTGAAGTTGAAGTAGAAAATTCTTTTATTGATAAAAAATTTCCTATTCAAGGAAAAGAAAATGATAACTGCGACGGTGATCAAGAATATCGCTGCCGATATGAAACAATCTCCTTTAAAAAAGGAAAAACCCTTATGGACGGAGAAACTGCTTTAAAATTTGTCCGATCAAGAAATGCTGAAGGAGTTGAAGGAACAGATTTTGCTCGAGAAAAAAGACAACAAAAAGTAATTTTTGCTATTGAAAAAAAACTTTTTTCAAAAATAAAAAATATAAATTTAAAAAACTATAAAGACCTTTATCAGATTGTTAATAATCTAATAAAAAGAGATATCAGCAATCAACAATTAGCTATCATTTTTAAAAACATAATTTTTAACAAAAAAAAATTTCAAATGAAAAAAATCACTCTTAGTGAAGATTTTTTTATTAATCCCCCTCTCTCATCAGAAAAATATAATCATCTTTGGGTGTTAATACCAAAAGATAACGATTTTTCTCCTATTCATCAATATATACTTTGTCAAATAAGCGATTCAAAAGAGTGTCTTAAAAAATAAAAGCCAAAAAAATAAATAAAAAAGATAAACCAAAAAACAAAAAAATATTATCAAAAAAACCTGTCAAAGGAAGACTTTCTATTTTTGAAACTGCTAAAGTAAAAGAAGGAGTTTCTGTCAGGCTAACAAAAGATAATAATACTTCAGTAGGTGAAGGTAAAGGTAAAAAAGTTGGTGATAACTCTAAAGTAGGACTAATTTGATTTTCAACAGTTATTGTTGGTTCAAGAGTTAAAGTTGGAGAAATAAGTAAACTAACAGTTGATTTTTGAGAAGTTGGAGCTTGTTCTTTTTTGTTAAAATTAAAAAAAATAACTATTAAAAATAGTAAAAAAAAGATAGTCAATATAGAAAAAAGAATAACTTGATTATTTTTTTTGATGAAGACAGTTTTTTTTTGATCTTGAGAAATATTAGGAAGATTAAGTTTTGTGTAATTTAATATTTGGGGAGATTCATTCTCATTAAAACTTGGCAAATTAGTAATATCTTTTTTATCTAAAGAAGACTCTTTTTTTAACATATAAAATTGGTAGGCTAAAAATAAAAGAGTGATAAAAAAAGCCAAAAAACTTATTTTATTAATATAAGAAAGAATGGTAAAAACATCCATACATAAATTTTTCCAAAAATTTTCTTAAAAAACAAGAAAAATTCCTATCCCAATAATAATAAAAGACAAACCACTAAAAATGGGCAATAAATCAGTTATTCCAGTATCTTTTAATCGTGAAGGTAAGGTCGGTGATATAGAAATCATCTCTTCTGTCGGTTGAATATAAGTTGGTGAAGGGATTATCGTTGGTTCACCACTCGCAGTTCCTAAAACTTTTCCCTCAAAACCACCGTTATCAATGATGGTAAAGGTTCTTGTGAAAACAACTTCTTTTTGAAGATGATTAACAGTTTTTACCGTTAATTGATATTTTCCTAAATCTAAATCTTTTGAAAGATAATAATTCCAAAAACCTTGATTATCAGCCTGAATATCAGCATTAATTTTTTTATTTGTTTTTATCATCTCGATAATAATTTTTACTCTTGAATTAGGCAAAGATTTACCTTTAATTAAAGGTCTTCTTCCCGGAATTAAAGCTTTATCTTGAGGATAAATAATCTGAGAATCCAAATCCTTTTGATAATCTTCTGAGGATAAAACATTTTCTTGTTGTTGAGTAAGATCATAGTCTCTTCCTATTATCAAAATTTGACTATTTTTTAAAATATCTTCTAATTTAGAAATCAATGTTGTCTTTTGATTAGTATTGTTAACTTCATTAAAAAACTCTATTTTAACTACTTCTTTACCTGTTAAAATCTCCTCTTTATCATCTTTAAAATTATAAAAATAATTTAAGGGCAAAAACCACTCTCCTGTTTCTTTACTTTTAGTAAAAATTGGAATAATTTTTTCATTAATTGTTAGAATAACAAAAGTTTCCGGCAAAGGTTGTAAATTTTTTTCTAATATCTTTCCGCTAAGAGGAGTCAATTTTGTTAAACCCGATATCTGCTTTGGAGTTTTAAAAGAAAAATCGCTACCATCAGGTCTAGTAAACTTTTTATTGTTAATTACAATAAAAAAATTGTATTTTTTATCTGGTTTTAAATTTCTTAATGTTGAATAATGATTTAAATAATTCCCTTTTTTTTCTGTAGTATCTCGATCATCCAAAATGATATTTGCCATCTTTTTTCCTTCTTCTTCGTAAACCAACCAACTATTTGATTTTTCATCTGTCTGCCAAAAAATCACTGCCTGAATTGGAGTTAAATTAGTGATTTCTACTCTTTTAAGTTTTGTCAAAGAAGCTTTTGATGGTCGAGCAGTTTTATTTAATATTGAGAAAAACAAAAATAAAGAAAAAATAATGATCAATAAGAAAATTTTCGGAAATTTGATTTTTTTTTCTAAATATAAATTTGAATAAATCATGTCAATCGTTTTTGTTTTTAATAATCTCTAAAACTTTTTTGTCAATAAGATAATTTTTTAAATTTGGTAACTCTATTTTATCCTTAATTTTATCCTCAATTGAAGCGTGATAAATATCAGCAATCATCCAAACAATCACTGTCAAAAAAATTCCTATTGATATAAAAAGTAATTCCTTTTTGTTCATAAGAAATATCCTTCAATTACCATAAAAACATTTAATTGACTAGAATTGGTGCTATCAATATCTCTGTTTAAAACTAGGTTATTAATTAATTTTAACCTTTTTTGAGCAAATAAATCATCTACTAAATTCATCAAATTTTCAAAAGAAGATTTTCCTTCTATCTGAAGCTCAATTTTCCCAAGAGTTTTTGTTTTTTCTTTTAAATTAATATTAGAAATATTAGCCTTGGTGATAAAAAAAGAATTTTTGTCCATTGCTTTTTTTACATCGTCAAAAAAACTGTTAACTTCAGGATAATTAGCAATCGCTTTATCCAATAAATAAAGATCGTCTCTTATTTCTTCAATTCTAGACTGAATATCAACAACATTAGAGATTTTTTGTTCATAAAAACTATCAATCTGAGTTAAATCTTTTTCTTCTTTTTTTAAAGAAAAAATGGTTTTTAAAGAAGGATTAATAGCAAAAATAATAAAAAAAGAAGAAACTAATAAAAATATAATCACCAAAGAATAATCTTGGGTTTTTCTATTAAAAATAACTTTTAAAAAATTTTTATCCATAAAAATTAATTTTTATAATTTTCAAGACTAATAAGAAAAAAATAACCTTCTTCAGTTTTTTTAATTGAAACTAACTTAACATTAAGAAATTTTCTATCATTTTTTAGACGGTCTAAAAAAGCTTGAAGATGATTTGGATTCACTGATTTACCAGTAAGTTTCATAAATCTATTATTAATTTCAAGTTTATCTAAAAAAATCGTTTCTGGAAAAATCGACAAAAGATAGTTTATCTTTTCTCTAAACTCTTTTTGATTTTTTAAAATTAGATTTATCTCTTTAGTTTTTCTATCAATAGCTTCTGCTTGTTGAAGTAAGGGTAAAACTATTTTAATAATTTCTTTTTTTTGATCAACTGATTCTCTTAAATCTATAATTTTTTGATCTATTGTTAATCTATAAAAAAAAACTATAATTACCACTAACTGAGTAATCACAATAATATATCTTAAATAATTAAGAGAAAAATCAATTAAATTATCTAATAAAGTTTTTTCTTTTTCTGATAATAAATTGATTTTATATTTTCTCATTTATTTAAAAATTTTTTAATTTTCGCTTTTAATCGATTGCCTTTATTTTTATGAAAAATATTTTTTTTAACCGCTTTATCAATCTTAGAATAATATTTTTTTATTAAATCTTGTCTATTCTTAACATCTTTTTTTATCTTTTTAAAAATTTTTTTTATTTCCTCAATATAATCTAAATTTCTTTTGGTTCTTTTTATATCTTTTCTTAATTTCTTTTTTGCTGATTTAGTCACTGGCATTTTTTTCTCCCTCCTTTCTTTTAAGAAGATTAAATTTATAAATCATACTTTTTGTTAAAAATTTTTTCACCATAACTTCCGGTAAACTTTAAGGTCAAATTTACCTGGCCAATAATATTATGATACCGACAAACACCCGAGGAACAAGTACCAAAAACAATCTTTCTGTTAGTCGATGACTCTCCTTGACCACAAGACCAAAAATTATCTTCCTGATAACATTTGCCTATTACTCCCTGCTCAACTAACTCATCACCACCCTCATTAACATCATTATTTTTCACAAAGTAACTGATCTCAAATTCAATTGAATCAGTTTTTTTTGGTGAATTAAAAACTTTTAAAACTGCCTCACCTTTTTTAATTGATTGAAAATCAACTTTTACCGATGATTCTACTGTGGGTAAGATATCTTGCTGATTTTTTTCACTAATTAGCACTTCTTTTTTTGCTGGTTTTTTATTAAAAAGAAAAATTATTAAGAAAATCAATAAAAATAAAAAAATAATCACTCCTCCAAAAAAATATTTTTTCTTAAAATTCATATAATTTAATCATAAACTGTTAACTATTAAAAATTTATTTTTTCCTTAAGATAGTCTGTTATTTTATCTAATTTTATTCTTTCCTGTTTCATAGAATCTCGCTCTCTGACAGTAATACTTTGATCCTCCAACGTCTGATAATCAACTGTCAAACAATAAGGAGTACCAATTTCATCTTGACGCCGATACATCTTTCCTATATTTCCTGAATCATCAAATTCTACCATAAAAAACTTTTTTAAATCAGAATAAATTTCTAAAGCTTTCTTTCTTAATTTTTCATCTTTTTGCAAAGGAAAAACCGCTACTTTGATAGGCGCTAAAAATGGCTTAATCTTTAAAACTACCCTTTTTTTGCCATTTACCTCTTCCTCAAAATAACTATCAGTTAAAATCACAATTAACAATCTTGATAAACCAAAAGTCGGCTCAATTACATGAGGAATAAATTTTTCATTTGTTTTTAAATCATAAAAATTCAAATCAACCCCTGATTTTTCCATATGATTTTTTAAATCATAATCACCTCGATAAGCTAAACCCCACATTTCTTTCCAACCAAAAGGAAATTGATACTCTATATCAACAGTTCTTTTTGAATAATGAGATCTTTCATACTCTTCATGCTCTCGCCATCTTATTTTATTTTTATTTAGTCCTATCTCTAGGGCCATCTTCCACATTATTTCTTGCCAATACTCAAAAAAATTTTTCCAATCTTTTTCTCTAATAAAATACTCAAACTCCATCAAATCAAACTGAAGGGTCCTAAAAACTCCTTGACCTAAAGTAATCTCGTTTCTAAAACAAACTCCTTGAGAAGCAATTCCAAAAGGAATCTTTACTTTCATTGTTTCAATGATTTTTTTGAAATTCATAAATATTCCTTGAGCCAGCTCGCCTCTTAAATAAACTAAAGACTTTTTTTCTTCTACTATCCCTACATGGGTTTCAAACAAAAGATTAAATTTTCTTGGTTTTGTTAAATCTAAAGAACCACATTTTGGACATTTTAATTGGTTATCTTTAATAATTTTTTCTAATTCTTTAAGTGATAATCCCTCAACTTTTTTTTGTAAATTATTCTCTATTAAATGATCAGCTCGAGTCCGATAACGACAATTTTTACAGTCAATTAAAGCATCATTAAAATTTTTTACATGACCTGAAGCTTCCCAAACTTTAGGATTAAGAATAATTGAACTGTCAACCATAAAGATATCATCTCTCTCTTGGATAATCCTTTTAAACCACCAATCACGAAGATTATTTTTTAATAAAACACCATAATAACCAAAATCCCAAGTATTAGCCAATCCTCCATAAATTTCAGATGAAGGATAAAAAAAACCACGTCTTTTTGCCAATGAAATAATTTTGTCCATTTTGAATATAAAAAAAATCTCAATAATAAATTTTATTATATAATAAAAGAGGGGATTTTTTCATTTATTAAATCAAAAATTATTTTTTTAAGAGTTTTTATTTTTTCATCTTTTTTGATATAACCAAGTTTTTTTAATGTCTTATTAAGATAAATTTCCAAAATTTTTTCTTGATAATCTTTTTTTTTACTAAGATAAATTAAGAAAGATTTAGCTGTTTGATAAACCTCTTCTTCTTTTTGATTTTCAGGCAAAAGTTTTTCTAGAACAAATAAATATTGATATAAAAAATTAATTTTTTTTTGATCTTTTTTGATTTGGGAAAAAAAAGATATCAAACTAGTCTCTTTTAAATAAAATCTCTCCTTATTTTTTGTTAACAGTATATTTAATAAATTACCGGTTTGTAAATGAGGAAGTCTTTTGGAAATAATTTTTTTTACTCCTTTACTAAAAACAGAGATTTTTCCTAGTTTTTGACTAAAAAAAATAACTAATAAATCTTTTTCTAATAAATTAATTTTTTTTAAAACAATCGCTTCTGTTTTAAAAAATTTGGACATTTTTATTTGAGATTTATCTCTTTATCAGTGTTTAGATAATCTGAAAAAACTTTTTTATTATTATTTTTAATAACCCAATATTGATCAACAACACCAGGTTGTTTTTGAATTAAAATAGAGTTAGTATTATCTTTTGAAATTGTATATTCGATAGTAACTAACGCTTTACCTTGAGTAGGAACTTCTAAAAATCCCTCAAAAACAGTTTTATTTAAATCCTCATAGATATTGACTTTTTTTTGCGATCCTTTAAAAGAAATTAATTTTGATCCTTGAGGCACATAAATTCTTATCCAATTTCTTAAAGTGGCATTTAAACATAAACCACCTCTTTCAAGATTACAATCAGAGTGAGGATAAGGATTTTTAAACTCTATCATTAACCTTCTCTTTTTTCCATTAACCTCTAAGTTAACATTTTCTTTAACAAACATATTTGATTTAGCACCCGCAAAATTGACATTATTAATATGAAGATAATCACCTCGATAATCTTTTATTCTTCCGGCAAAATTAACTTTTTCAACAGCTTGTTGAAGATTTTTATCAACAAAATATAAAAGAATGTGTTTTTCTTGAAGATTTTTAAACATTGTCTCTGTCAATTGTCCCCAGTATTTTGAAGGCGATGACCGGATAGCAGTTTGAAATAAAGTCAACATTAACTCACCAAGAATTCCCTTTCTATTTTCTTTGATATAACCTACCGGTCGATCAACAATATCAAAAAGAGTATAAATAACTTGTGGACAATCACATCTTTTATCAATCTTTGCTGAAAAATTAATACCAGAAATATTTAAATCGCCAAAAATCTTAAGCATATCAACTAATATCTTTGAATCCATAGCAATGATTCCATCATAATTAACCTTTAGACTGCTTTTTTGATAAAGGTTTTCAAAAAGCTTTATTGATTCTTTAAAATCAGGAGATAAATTACTATCTCTTAAGTTAAGAGTATAAACTCCTTTATGATAAGTAAGAATTTCTCTTGGAGCTTTTGGATGAAAAGATATTGAATTATCTAAAGAATAAATATCATCAGATTGAATAATACTCATTTTTCCATCTTTAATTTTAAAAACAGCATAAAAAGTTAAAAAACCACCCGTTGCTCTTCTTTCTTTATCGTTTTGATAAAGAATCAAATATGTTTTTTCTTTATCTTTTCCTAAAATCTCAGGAATATTTTTAATTAAAGGTTTAGCATCAACAAATAAAGAATTTAAACCTAAAAACTGATTAATAATAATCTCTAAATTTTCTCTAATTTTAAAATTGCCAATTTTTTTGGGATAACGATGAGGATCGATTTTTAAAATTTTTCCTTTAGCTAACTCTATATCTTTGGCAATAGGATCAATTTTTTCCGTTAATTTATCTAAAGTTAAAACTGCTGTATGCAGTCTTTCTTCAGCGGTTTTTTCAACAAAAGAATTTTGGCCTTTTTTAAAACCAATCAAATCAGCATAAGGTTCAATCGCCTCAATAGCCTCAATTCCAGCTTTAATCAAATAATCACCCGCCTCAACGCCATTTTTAAAATCAGCAATATAAGGAACAAAAGATAACCAATAGATTTTCTTAGCTTTTTCTTGAAAATTTTTATATTCGCTATAAAAATCTGATATTTTTTTCTTCAAAAGACTAATATCATTTTTTGAAAATATTGATTTTATCTCTTTTGAAGAGATAATAAGTTTTTCAGCATCTTTTTTAATATCAATTATCGGTTTAATAACAAAAATATAGCCTAAAAATAAAAGAAAAAAAATAATCATCATTAAAAAAAATCGATTAGATTTATTTTTTTTCATACTGCTCCTTTACCGGTGATCATTACTAAAGGTGTTTTAAGAATGATTTTTAAATCATTAATTAATGATAACTCATCAACATATTTAGCGTCAATTTGAACTCTTTTATCAAAATTAATTTCTGATCTTCCTGAAACCTGCCATAAACCAGTAATTCCTGGTTTAACCGATAAAATTTTTTTTAAAAATTTTTTCGCTTGAGGATATTTTTTTAATTGGTTTTCTAACTCGTCTGGGTAATATGCTCTTGGGCCGACTAAACTCATCTCTCCTTTTAAAACATTAATTAACTGAGGTATCTCATCCAAAGAATGTTTTCTAATAAATCTACCGACTCTGGTGACTCGGGGATCATTTTTTAATTTGTAATTTGATCTTTTGTATTCTTCATACAATTTTTTAAATTTTGGATCATTCCTTAAAAGAAAGTGGGCATTAACAATCATTGATCTAAATTTAAGCATTTTAAATTTTTTTCCATTTTCACCAACTCTTTCTGGTACATCAGCTAAGATTGAACCTTTTGAATCTAGCTTTATTAAAATAGCAATTATCAAAATCAAAGGAGAAAAAAGAATTAAAAGAATTAAACTTAAAAAAATATCCAAAAATCTTTTTAAAAATTTTTTATAAATCACTCCCCTCATAATTTTATAAATATTTTTTATTATCTTCAGTTTTACTTAAAGATTCGATTATTTTAGTTATTTTTTTAGAAGATTTTTTATTAATTACTAATAAACCATGATCGGTATTAACAATAATAATTTCTTTAAGATCGCAAGCAATCAATAATTTATCCTTTTCATAATTATAAACTAAACTATCAGAAAGATTTTCTATAAAAACATTGCCATTAACAACAACATCTTTTTTATTTTTTTCCAATATTTCCTTTAAAGAGTCCCAACTACCAATATCACTCCATTTTAAATTTTGAAAAACCACTAAAACATTTTTTTTATCAATCTTTTCTAGGATAGCATTGTCAAAATTTATAGGCTTAATCTGATGATAATTTTTTTCCAATAGTAAATTAAAATTTGGAGAACCATAACTATCGATTATTTTTTTAATATGAAAATATATCTGAGGAACCAACCTTTTATAACTATCAATTATAAACTGAGGATAAGTGATAAAATAACCAAGGTTCCAAGCATAATTATTTGATTTGAAAAACTTTAAAGCTGTTTTTTCATCAGGGCGATATTTTAATTCTTCAAACTGATAATAAGATAAAGAGTTTGTTTTAAAAAGAAGCTGGCTAAACTTAATATATCCTAAGTTGGTACTGGGAAAACGTGGTTTATGAGCAATTAAAATAATCTTATCTTTGTTTTTTTTGATAATCTTTTCTGTTGATTTTAAAATTTTTTTAAATAAACTAACTTTTTTTAATAAATGGTCACTCCATAAAATAGCTATTGGTTCATCGGGAAATCTCTTACCAACAATTCCTACCGCTAAAGCGATCGCTGGAGCAACATCTTTTTTTTCCGGTTCAAAAATAAAATTTTCCTTTGGTATTTGAGGAGCTTGATTAATAACAATATCTCGATAAAGAATATTAGTGGAAACAAAAATATCCTCAAAAGAATAATCGGGAATTAATCTTTCAATTGTCAATTGAAAAGTAGATTTATCTCCAATAATTTTTTCAAACTGCTTTGGTGATTTTTTTCTTGATAACGGCCAAAGCCTTGTTCCTGAACCTCCAGCAAAAATAATAATCTTCATAAAATATTTTTAAAATTTAAAACAAATTTTTCTTTTTTAAATTTACTGATATTGATAAAAGACCATTTTTTAATCTTTTTTAATAAATTGTACTTTATTTTATTAAATCTTTCAATTGCGTTTATTAAAGCTTCCTCTTCTTGTTTGTTAAAAAAAATCCCTGTTTTTCCTTCTAATACTGTCTCTGTTGCTCCTCCTTGATTATAAGCAATTATTGGACAATGAAAAAACTGTCCTTCAAGACAGACATAACCAAAATCTTCATTTTGAGGGATAATTAAAGCTTGAGATTGAGAATACAAATAGGCCAACTCTTCATCTTTTAAATAAGAAAAAAAATGAATATTTTTATAAGCTAAATTTTTTAAATATCTCTTTTGACTACCATCACCAACAACAATTAAGTTTTCTTTTAAATTATTAAAAGTTTTTATCACCAAATCAACTTTTTTATAAGGTTCTAATCGAGAAACTACTAAATAAAAATTTTTGTTTTTAATTTTTAATTTTTCTTTAATCTTTTTTTCATTTATATTTAGTTTTATCTTTTCCCAATAATCTATATCAAAAGGAGGATAAATAACCTCGCTTTCTAATTGATAGTATTTTTTTACTCTTTCTTTAACTGTTTTTGAAATAGAGATAATCTTATCCGGCCTTTTTGAAGCAACTTTATCCCATTTTTTTAAATAATTTAGATATTTTCCAACAAAAAAATGAAAAAAATGATTTTTAAAATAATCTTGACTATGACTCCACAAAAATCTTGTTGGAGTTAAAAGATAACAAATATGCTTGGTTTTTGGTTTGGTAATAATTCCTTTAGCAAAGGAAGAGGTTATCGAAATTACTAAATCATAATTCTCAAAATTAAATAATTCAAAACTAATCGGATAAAAAGGTAAAGATAAAAGGCGATTTTTTTTTATAAAATCAGGTAATCTTTGAATAAAACTAGTTTTTATTTTAAAATTTTTTACCCAAAAAGCCTTATTGAAATCTACATAAGAAGTAAAAAAATCCGCCTCAGGAAAGATCTCTTTTAATATCAAAATAATTCTTTCAACTCCTCCCCATTTATCAAACCAGTCGTAAACAATGGCTATTTTTTTCTTGGAAAACATAAGAAAAAAAATTAACAATAATTTTTATAAATACTAAAGGTCATTTTTGTCATTTTTTCAAAAGAATAGTTTTCAATAATTTTTTGATAATCAAACTTTGGTTTTTTACTTAAAAAGTAATTAATTTTATTAACAATGTCATCAACATTTTTTGGATCAAAAGCAAGATATTGATCCTTCCAAAGCTCTTTAAAAACCTTAATATTTGAAGCAATAATTGGCGTTTTAAAATAAGAAGCCTCAATCAACGGAAGACCGAAACCCTCAGACAAAGAAGGATGAATAATTGCTAAAGCATTTTTATAAAAAAAAACAAGATCATTTAAAGACGGTTTTTTAATTAAAATAATATTTTTATTATTTATCTTTTTCAAATATTTTTCTAATCTTTTGGTAAAATAATCATCAGGTCCAATAAGGATTAATTGAAAGTTTTTTTTAATCTTCATGAAGGCCTGAATTAAATTATCAACATTTTTATGAGGATAAAAATTACCGATATAAATAAAAAAATTTTTATATTTATTTTTTAAAGTAGAATTTTCTTTTGTTTTAAGAATTTTATAATTGATTCCTTCATAAATCACTTTGATTTTCTTTGCTATCGAAGGTCCATAGAGATCAATTAATTCGCTTTTAACAGTTTTTGTAGGGGTAATAATTTTCACTGCTCGTTTCACCTGCAAAAATAAAACTAATTTAAATATTAAATGTTTTATTTGATAAAGAAATATATTTTTTGTTGATGCTTTTCCTGTTTTAAATTTTAATGGAGTTGTATCGTGAATAGTGGCAATAAATTTTTTTAAATAAAAAATCGGATAACTAAAATAGGTAAAATGCATTAAATCAAGATCATCTTTTATAAGCTGAAAAAGAAAACTTATCTGTTCGGAAAAACTATGCCATCTTTGATTAGCTATTTTTTTGATAATATTTTTATTTTTAAAATCAATATTGTTAAAATCCTCTTTTCTTAAATAAACATAAAAAATTTTATTTTTAAGATCCATTTTATCTAAATAAAAAAGAAGATTTTGTAAGTAAGTGCCTACTCCGGTTTGATTTAATAATCGAGCATCAATTCCTATTTTTTTCATTAATTAATTTTTGATTTTAAATCAATAGCAAAATAAACTAGTTTATTAATAAAAAACGGATATTTTTTTTCATAGTGTTTTCTATAAAAAATCTTCATTGAATCATAAAAATAAAAACTAGTTTTTTTTCTAATCTTCGTTTCTTTTTTCTTTAAACCAGAAACTGATTTCAAATGAATAATATTCCATAATGGATAATAAAAAATCTTATAACCTAAACTCTTAATCTGCCAAGCCATCTCAATATCCTCCCCATAAGCAAAATAATCCTCATCAAATCCGCCAATTTTATCTAAAATTTCTTTTCTGGTTAAAAAAAATGCACCGGTAGCTGATTCTATCTCATGAACTTCATTTAGATTTAAATGACAAAGATGATAGCCACCAAAAATCCTATTAAGAAGAGGAACGTTTTTAAAAATTTTTTCTAAGCCGGCAAAATAACAAAAAGATCTCCATAAAGTGGGAAAACCTCGATGACAAGCTGGATCGATATTACCATCTAAAAGATTAACTCTAACAGTCAAAGCACCAATCTCTTTTCTAAAATCTAAAAGATTCACCAAATCATTAAAATCAAGATCTTCAACAATTGTGTCAGAGTTAAGATATAAAATATATTTTCCTTTAGCTTTTTTTAAACCTAAATTATTCCCTTTACCAAAACCAAGATTTTCTTTTGATAAAATAATCTTTAAATTTTTCCAATTCTTCTTTAATTTTTTTAGCATCTCAACACTTCCGTCCTTTGAAGCATTATCAACAACAATTATTTCATAATTTAATGGATATTTAGAAAAATTTTTCTTTAAACTCAAAAGGCAGTTTTTAGTGATATCTTTAGTATTAAAAGAAACAATAATTATCGAAAGAGAAATCATATTTTTTATATAAATTTATTATATAAATTATCGCTTTGGTGATTGTTTTTCTCTTCTTGCTTTACCACCAGTACCTACTTTTCTTCTTTCTTTTTCTCTTGGGTCACGAGTCAATAAACCAAATTTTCTTAAAATAGATTTATACTCTTTATCAACTAAAACTAATGCTTTTGATAATCCGTGAATTATAGCTTCTAATTGACCGGTTTTTCCCCCGCCACCAACTTTTACTGAAATTGCAAATCTATCCTCGTTATTAGTGATTTTTAAAGGAGTTTTAAGAAAATCTTTTTTATAACTTTCAGGAAAAATTTCATCTAATGGTTTTGAATTTATATATATTT
>JBBILA010000012.1:0-20270 GCA_037445105.1 Candidatus Microgenomates bacterium | reverse complement strand
GGTTAAAGCAATAACAGAATAGTTAACCGCATCACCGCCATCAGGACAATTTCTTCCTGCTATTAAATTTGTACTATTTATCGAAGTATTTGATGAGACAGTGATTGAACCGTCAGCGCCGGTTCCTAAATCGTTTTCATTATATTGAATTTTCACGGACGAGACTTTTTTCTTTTGAGTAAATGGGGGATTGAATTCATTGTCTAAATCATGAGTGATGGTTGAGGTCCAGTCAGAGATTTTTTTCCATAATCCGGTGATTTTGTCTTTAACCCAGCCGGTTAGAGAAATATCATTGGTATTTTGATTGTGAGCAATTTCAATATAAGATTGGTTGGCGATGTTGGCTGCAGAAGAGGAATATTTTGTCATATCCAAAGCAATCCGGTGCCAGGCATTATCTGATCCGTAAAGAAAAAGATGATTAGTTGAAGACGCTCCGGCGGAGTCATTATCATAATAGATTGTTCCTTCTTGAGTATTGGAAGTAGAGGAGATATCTGTAGCCAGTCTGATTGAGCCATCATTGTTGATCGTGAACTTTGTCACACCTGATGAGGAAGCAGTTAAGATCGCTTGATCACCAAGTTCATTTAAAATCACTAAAGCTTTACCAGTCACCGCTCCCTTAACATCAAGTTTTCCGAGAGGATTTTGATTGCCAATGCCGACTTTTCCTGAATCATAAGCTAAAAGAGCGCCGCCTGTTATTTTTAATGAATAGCCGCCAAAATTAGTCACTCCTGCAGGATCGATCCCATAATTAGGATTATCACGATCGACAAAATATGAACTTCCAGTTATGCCATTGACATCTAAAGTATAAGATGGGGTAGTTGTGCCAATGCCAAGTCGATTATTAGTATCATCCCAGAAAAAATTACTGTTGTCTTGAGTTAGAAGCCCATTTGTTCCAGAAAAAATGACACTTCCTTGAGTAAAATTACCATAAAGATTATTGCCGTAAATATTTGCCCATCTTTGGGTTGATGAGCCTAGATTATAGGTATTATTAGTTGAAGGACCGATTGATCCAGCCACTTCGAGTTTAAAGGTTGAAGGATTAGTCGTCCCAATCCCGACGTTGCCACCATTTGGCTGTAGTAATAGTGGTCTTGTTGACCAAGAAGTACCAGGATCAAAAGATTGAATAGCGCTTGCATCACCAGTAGAAGAGACACCTAAAAGTAATCCGACATCATTTGTCCCATCTTCTACTTTGATAGCCCAATCGTTTTCGTTATTCCAGGATGTATCTTTTTGAATGTACAGTTTACCCTCTGGTGCTGTTGTCCCAATCCCGACATTGCCACCTAATATCCAGGAATTGCCAGAGGCGGTTAGTTTATTAACATAGGCAGTGGTAGCTGTTGGAACAGAACCTGCAGTGCCTGCTGCGCCAGTATCAGTAAAAGATGTAGAAGTGGTGGTCCAGTATTGGTCTTGAGGAGAAACTCTTCCATAAACTCTGTAAGAGGAGGCGCCAGTGACAGCTGTCCAAGAAATCTGGCAGGCATTAGTAGTTGTACCATCAACAGTGCAGGAGACTTGAGATGAACCAATGGTTGTTCCCACTCCATCTGAGGCAACAACTTTGTAATAGTAAGTGCCAGCGGCTAAAGTTCCCCCTGAAATGGCAGTAGCTGTGACTCCTGTTGGTACTGCCATCTCAATAGCAAAATTAGAGCCTGAACCAAGAGTAAGTTTTTGCTGAGGCCCAGTCGTCCCAATCCCGACGTTGCCATCTTTTGTTACCATAAACGTTTTGCTATCTTCATTAACAGCAAAGGCTCCAGAAGTACTTAGAACGTGAGCAGTATAACCCGTAGGAATGCTTCCATCTGTTATATCCAACAAGCTCCAACCATACCCGCTAAGCTGGCGAACTTCAATGCTCATTGGATAAGTTGCATCTCCATAAGCAGCATAGAATTCAAGATACATATTGTCATAAGTTGTGTTTCTCAAAAGGCGAATCTGGGTTATTCCTTGGGAACCATAACTTGAACCACCAAGAAAATTAAGATTAATACCATTAGCATTATTGTAATTTGCTCCTACGTTAAAAATTATGTGTCCGTGAACGCTTGGTCTTGTCCATCTTATTTCAAATATCCCTGCATTATTACCACCACTACCAGCTGATTGGGCAAATCTGAGCCACTTCGGAGCTGTTGTTAATGAAATAGTTTTTTTATTGAGGTAAAAGCCACTTATAGATTTTGTTTCTCCAACTACTTCTAGTTTTGCCCCCGGCGCCGTTGTCCCAATCCCGACGTTGCCGCTGCTATCGATGGCCATTCGAACATTTGAACCCTGCTCAAAATAAATAGGTTCCGTGCCGTCATCGCCAGTTTTGATATGTAGAATCCCCGCATTGTTTGTTCCATCACCAAAAATCTGCCAGTAGTCATTTGTTCCCATTGCCCCTTGGATCTTAAAGTTTCCTAAAGTAGCATCAGTAAGTTGAAGGTAAGACCCATAACCAGTAGCAGGAGTATCAAAACTGAAAGCATTTGTGCCATCAATATGCATTGTTCCATTTACCTCTAATTTATACCCCGGTGCTGTCGTCCCGATGCCGATGTTGCCACCAGCTGTTATACGCATCCTCTCTGCAGGGGGAGCAGCACTTGGGTCCGTTATGAATACAAGGTCATGAATGTTACCGCCGCCTTGAGTCACGGCAGCAATGCCCACGCCCCGGTCTGTCCCATCAGTGGGGTGAGGAAGGAACCGAATACCAGCTGCGGCATTCGCCGTATTATCTGGATTTTGGACTGTAATATCTGCCCACGTGGTGGTGTTGGTTGCGTCGAATTCGGTTGAACGCGCTGACGGGTTTACATACAACCTGGAGTTCGTTGGCCCCGTCGTCCCAATCCCGACGTTGCCGGAAGTATCAATGACAAAAGGAGTTGTATCTGTATATGTGCCATCATCATTGACTCTTAAAGCATAACCAGAGGAGCCGGCAGTAGTGATATTTAAAGCAGTACCAGTTGCTGAAGCGCCAGTTAGACCAACTTTTAAGGCATTACCACTAACTCCCGAGCTATTTCCTGACGCCTCAATCTTTACCAAATCTCCTGTTAATCCAGTTGATGATGATGATAGATAAAGACCTGTGCCTGAGGTTAATGAGTTAGCATTAATAGTAAAAAAATCACCAGTTGTCACTAAAGAATTAAAGGTTGTGGTATAGGTTCCATGATTTAAAGTTAAATTAGCAGTTGGATCAAGAAGAGAGCTCCAAAGACTGCTTCCACTACCACCGCTACCAACCGCAACCCAGGAGGTTCCATTGTAAACATTGTACTCATTAGTGGTGGTGTTATATATTAAAAGTCCAGTCGCGGGTGATGAGATGCTGTCTCTTTGAGTTTGAGTCATTCTTGGCGCTAAAAATCCTTTTGAGGTTGAGGTTAAATCTAAAATCGCTGAAGGGTCAGGACTACTTGTCCCAATCCCGACGTTGCCGGTATTATTGACAACCAAGCGATTATAACTATCATCCATTCCTCCCGTCCGTATTTTTATTGTTCCTGATTCAGTGGCTTGTAAAATCACATCTCCAAGGCCTGCTGACTGCAAAATTGAAGATTTTGCTGAAGAGATGGTAAAGTCGCTTGATGTATAAGTTGATCTTATCCCCGGAGTTGCCGCAGCAATTAGCAAGTTTCCATCTTGATTGATAAAAGGAATAGTTGATGGATTTGATCCTGGTGGTAAGCCTTGTAAAGTTTCGGCATTTATCGCATAACCAACATTAGCAATTTGTTGGCGAGGAGTCATCTCAGAATCTGAAGCAACTGTGATTCCTAGATAGACATTTTGATTTTCAGTAAAAATTGATGCTGGAATTTCTGTTCCGCAAACTTCTTGAGGAGGAGTAGGCGAGTATCCTGATCCACCAATCAAAACATTAAAAATACCATCTTGATCAGGTGTTAAAGAACAAGCTCCAGTCGTATACAAAGGAGTTCCGCCAGTTGGCACATTGTAAAGTTTAAAAGTGATATTAGTAGCGGTGGTTATTGGATTGCCTAAACTATCAGTCAGCCTTCCTTGAAAAGATAAAAGTCTTCCGGCTCTTGTTGGCGCTGTTGGATAAGCAAAAGTTTTAGTTGATTTGCTAAAAAACTGATTATAAATTCCAGCGCCAAGAGTAGCAACAAAAATCAATAAAATAATAAAACCGATATAATATTGAAATGGAAAGTCTGAAGATTTTGAGGTTAAATTTTGACTTTCCTTTTTAAATTGATTTTTGAAAAAATCTTTGATTTTTTTAATTATTTTAGGGCTTTTTAAAGCCTCTTTTTTATCTAAAGCTTCTAAATTTTGACTTTTGATCTTTGATTTTTGATTTTCTTTTGAGATATTTTGGATTTTTTTAGCAGGATTTTCTTTTATCCAGCCCTGAGAAATACAAAAAGAACAAAACTTTCTTATTGTTGATAAGCGCCGATTAATCGTTTTATGAGGAAGATTATTGTTTATAAGATAGGCTCGATAATTAAAAATTAGTTCGTTTAAAACTTTTTCTAATTGATCAATCTTTATCTCTTTTTTTTTAGATTTTAAATAAAGTTCTGTCCAGCCAGCAAAATGACGAAAATCAGAAAGATAGTTTTTTAAAGATATAGAAGAAAAATTTTCCGAAATTAAAAAATTTTTAAATTGAGGCTCAAGATTATAGAGATTATACCATTTTTGCATACAATTTTATCCTAATACATTAATAATAAAAATGTCAAGAGGTATTTTGGTTATATTTTGATATATTTAGTTAATATTATTTTTATTATCTTATAGTAAAATTTAATAAAATTTAATAAAATTACCGCATAAAAAATTTAATTACTTTAATATATCAAAAAATATCAATAGTCCTATAATAAATATAGTTAATAAAAACTAACAAAAACTAATAAAAATTAAAATAAAAAATTTCTTTAATATATTTTTTAAAAATTAAGACAAAGATAGTTTTAAGATAGTTTTGTAAATATAAAAGTTTTAAAAAAAAGAGAAGATGTTTTTAATTGATTTTAAAATTTTTTATATTAAACTATTTGTTTATTGATTAAAAATTGATTATTAATTATTAAAAATTTTGTTTAAAATAGTTTTATTTATCAGATATTTTTTATAACTGCTAATTTTTTAAAAAATTTTTTTAGCTTGTTTTTAAAACTTATTTATTAATTATTTTTTTTATAGATTTACTTTTTAAATCCTATAATAATAACAATTAAATTTTTAGTTATTGAAAAATTAATATTTTTTTTATAACCTTAAAAGTATAAGATGAAAAAAAATCTATTTTTTTTAATTTTATTTTTACTAATAATCATTCTTTTTCTTGGTTTTTTTGGGCTTTATGAAGTGAGATTTTTTTCAAGTAGAGCATCAATAAAAAATAGTGATTTTTCTAAAGAAAACTCTTATCTTTTTGTGACACCTTTAAAAGTTAGAGCTAATGGACAAGAAAAAATTAGATTGACAGTTTTTGTTTTAAACAATCAAGGATTAGGGGTTTTAGGGAAAAAGGTTTATTTAGAGCGAAATGAAGCCTTATATATCGATGAAATTCAAGCTTTAACTGATAATTATGGCAAGGCTTATTTTGATATCTCATCGACAAAACCTGGAGAGTATTATCTTAATGTTTTTGTCGATGATGTTAGTCTTAATCAAAAAGCCCATTTGAGCTTTTATTAATCATTAAACTTCTAACTTCTAATCTCTAAAGGATCCCTTCGGGATTTCTAACATCTAACAAATAAGTAGAAAGTATTTAGTATTTAGGATATTGAAACCCCAAAGGGGTGCCGTTGGGACATTAAAAATTTCTAATTAACCCAATTGACTTAAATAATAATATCAGTAAACTGATTTCATAATTGGTTTTTGTTCGTAGAGGACAATTGATTTAATTTGATGGTGATCGTGAAATATTTTGAAAAAATAATAAATTAAGCTTAATATCTCTCCAAAAATAACAATCTCAAGTAGTCTGGGTTTTAAAAAATTAAAAATAAAGCCAAAAAATTTAAAAACAATCATCCAGATAGGCAAAACATCGACAGTTAAAATAAGGCTATTAGCTGAAGAATTTTTTAAATAATTTACTTGCGTGAAAAATCGATATTTTTGAGAACTTCCTGAGGGAAGAGAGATGGAAAAATTACCTAAACTATCAGTTTTTGCCTGAATTTTTGGTATTGAAAAAGCATTAACTGGTTTGATAAAAAAAGAAAAAAGTTTATTAAAAGAGGTTTCTTGAGTAAAGATTGAAAGATCTATTTCCGAATCTGGGATTGACTGTCCGCTTAAAATAATCTCTTCATTAACATAAAAATTATTTTTATTTAAAGATACAGTTGGCGCTAAAATTACCGGTCCAATTTTTACATTCGTGTTTACTGGAAAAGGAGGCAGACACGTAGGTGAAGAAAGTCTTCCAAACTGATCTTTGGCGGTTAAACAAGCCTCATGAGGTGAAAATGGTGAAAATCGGTTAGCAAATTCAAAATAGCCTTTTTCATCAGCTTGAGTTTGATCAAAAATTCCTTGACCAGAAAAAGTGACAATAGCTTTAGGAGAGGTATAACCAAAAAGAGTAAATCTAAATTCACCAACAAAAGCAGAGTTTAATATTGAAGAATTATCGGTTGTCAGGCCAGCAATATAAGTTTTTTCTTCATCTTTTAAATAGAGATATCCGAGTTGAATCAATAAACTAATGATTAAAAAGAAAATGATAAAAAATATTTTCTTTTTCATTTTTAATACGATTTTTGTTTTTTTAGTTCTTGTTTGAGTTTTTCAATTTCTTCTTGTTCTTTTTTTATTCTTTCTTCAAGAGATCTTTCTTTAGCGATAAAGTTTTCATAAAGATGCTTGATGAAAAGAATAATAATAATAAGGGTTAAGATGATAACGACTGTCACTCGCCAGGGAAAAACATAAACAGTTGTTTCTCCTGTTAAAGCCTGACCGGTCTCGCCATATGATGATGATAAACTAATTTTATATTTTCCAATAAGCCATTTTTGACCAAGACTGACCTCATAATTTCTTAAGCTGTCAGGAAAGATATTTTTTTCTTTTAAAATCTGTTGGTCGACCAATCCACCAAACATATTAGTCAAGGTAATCACACCTTTTGGAGCTATATGATAATCTCCACGATTTAAAATATCAAAAACCAGTTTTATTGGTCCATATTCAGAAAAAGAGGGAGCAAAAAACCGAGTAATAATTGCTTTTTCAGTTATTGGTCCTTTGACTCTGATATAAATTAGTGAAGCAATTCTTATCGTTGTTGCTGATTTTTTAACGTCAGATTTTTCATTAAAAGGATTTTCTCCGGATTCAAAAAAAACTGCTACATATCTTCCACCAGGTTTGGCGTCTTTTGGGGTATTAATATCAACCTGAATGGTCACTTTTTCATTGGCAGGAAGAGTGGCTCTTTCATAAGAAAGAGCGATCCATTTTGAGGCGCTATATTTTAAAGATGCCGTATCATCAATATTTTCAATTAATCTTGGTGTTCCTTTGTTGTTATCAACAATAAAATCAGCGGTTTTAAAAAAACCTGAAATAGGGGAATCTGATTGATTATAAAAACTGATTGGTAAAGAGTATTTTTCTCCTGGTTCAACCTCAATTTGATTTCTTGCCGGAATAACCGTTAAAGGAAGAGCAATTTGAGAAAGGGCTTTTTTCGGAAATAACATAACAGTGATAATTATTATTATTGTTGTTATAATCGTTATTTTTTTCATAATTAAAATGAGGTAGTAGCGGTTAACTTAACTTTATTGTAATAATAACCGGCCGGTTGGGTGGCAGAGACATTAAGTCGATAACAAAGATAAATTTGAGATGAGGCAACTGGATTAGCATTTGACATTATTATTTGTTTTGTTTCTGAGGCTTCTTGATCAGGAAATTGTTTAGCAGAAAAAGTTCTTGATGATTCATTATAGGTAAAAGTAGCATCAGTTCCAGAAATATTTTGTAAAGAATAACCAAGACCATAATAAGATGTGCTTGTCCAGTCAGCTGAGGTTGATTCGTCGCAAGCTGATGGACCACAAGTAGTATCTTGAATACAATTGTTGGCTTCACCAGCAGAAGCACCGGTACAGGTTATCCCATCTTTTCCCATCTGGTCGTTTTCCTCAACTTTGACATTATACCCAGAATCAGCATTGGTTGAGACAGTGATTGTTTGAGCAGCATTATAAAAGGCACCAAAATTAGCAATTGTTCCCCAAGGAACTGATGTCGCAGTTGTTGTAATATTTGTTGTTTGACCGCAGGCTGAGGTTGAGCTTGAAACTCCAGCAATTGAAACTGTTAATGTCTCTTGAACTGTTGCCGAAACCAAAACTCCCTCATTAACAGCAACTTTAATATTGCTTTGATCAAGAGTATTATCTGAACCATCTCTAGTTTTGATATTTATTGTATAGATATCAGCTGTTCCTTGGGTATGACCAGAGGTGATTGGTGCAGGATTAATTAATTTATTAGTTCCGCCAATTGTAACTGTGATTGTTGATCCGGCAGCGCATGAGTCTGTTTGTCTGTCAATTCTTATTGTGTGATCGGTTGTTGCTGTGCCGGCGGTTATTGTTTCGGTAGGATTCCAATTATTATTGCATCCGGAAGAAGTTACCGAGACATCTGCAGCGGTTAAACCGTTTAAATCAAAACCATTGGTAGCAATTGAGGTATTAGTGTCAGGAAAGCCATCGTTGGTTTTTCCAGTGATATCAACAGCCGGAATAGTAATTAAAATATCTCCATCAGCTGGAACAGCATTAGCTAAAGTAAAAGTAATTGTGTGGACAGCTGATTGAGAAGCGATTGCATAACCTGAAGTATCAAGATTATTAGTTAAAGGAGTATTGATGTTAAAGGTTGTTGAATCAATAATATTTGCTACTTGATAGGTAGTTGAGCCAATACAGCCGTTTAATGAGGAATCAGTAAAACATAAAGTATCTTTTGGAAAAAGATGATTAGTATCATTATCAGCGTTACCTGATGAATCAATAGTAACAATTGATGACCCAGATGATCCTGAAGCTACACCAGCTCGATAAGAGAGTCTTGAGTTGCTTAAAGTTACTGAGGCATTAGTTAGACTAGCTCCTTCACCTGGAGTAAAAGTTGGGATTTTAAAAAAGAAGTAATAGCTTGCTTGAAAAAAGATAAAAAAACTGAGAATAAGTTTAATAATTTTTCTATATTTTTTATATACCATAATATAAATAAACAATAAAAAAAATTTTTTGTCAATAGATTTTTTAATTTTTATTTTTTTCTGTCAAGCTGATATTTAACTTTTGAGATTTTTTCAAAATATATTCTATTTTCCTCTTGACAGATAATTTTTCGTTTGTTAAAGTGTTAATTGTATGGGAATAAAAGAAAGGCGAACGAAGATTTTGCTTTCATTATTTTTAATGGCAGGCGTTGATTTTTCAGAGGTAGTCTTCGACGAAAGAATTCAAAAAGTCTTTGATCTTAGTTTTAATCAAAAAACAGGTGGCACTTTAGCTGGGCTGGTAAAAGAAGGATTAATAAAAAGGACTGTTCTTGATCAAGGACAGTCCTTAAATAAATACTGCCTTACCGAAAAAGGCTTTCAAGAGCTTTGTTTAAATTTTCCTTTTTTTAGATTTTTAAAATATTCTTGGGATGGAAAATGGCGGGTTATTTCCTATGAAATACCAGAGTCAAAGCGAGAAATTCGCGATCGTTTAAGAAGAGAAATGCAAGGTTGGGGATTAGGCCCTTGGCATCGGTCTTTTTGGTTAACGCCTCATCCGATTATAGAACCCCTAAAATCACTAACATTCCAAAAAGAAGAAGAAAAATATCTTCAAGCCTTTGAAGCTAATCATGTTTATGGCGATCGTGAAGTTTTGATTGAAAAAGTTTGGGAAAAATCTTTGCTTGATAAAAAATATCGCGAACTTTTCAAAAAATGGCATGATATTTTATCAGGAAATGAAGAAAAGATTGATAAATTTAAAAAGATTGTCTCTTTTTATATTGAAGTTCTTCGTCAAGATCCAGGATTACCTAAAGAGCTATTGGGTGAGTCGTGGATTGGTTTTGAAGCTTGGAGTATCTTTAATGAAATCAGATCAATTCTTCTTTCTTAAACCAAAGACTATTATAATTTGAATATAATATCACCATCTTTGTCCGTTCGTTTTATTTTTATTTTTAAGGCTTGAAGGATATCTAAAATTTCTTGATGAGGATGACCATAAGGGTTGTTTTTGCCAACACTTATCACTGCCAATTGTGGATTTGCTAATTCTAAAAAATTTTTTGTTAATCCATTTTTTGAGCCATGATGAGGGATTTTTAATATATTTATTTTTTTATGTAGGAACAATTGATGAATTGTTTTTCCTACCATGTTTAATGATTTTGGCGAGGCATCACCAGTAAACAAGATTCTAAAATTATTTTCACTAAACAAAAATATTAAAGAATAATCATTACTGTCGTTTGATTTTAGGTTTTTAGGCGGCCATAAAAACTCAAAATCATCATTTTTAATTTTTATTTTTTCGTTTTGATAGAAAAAATCATAGTTAATTTTTTTATTTTTGATTTCTTTTACTAAAGACTGATAGGTATTAGTATCAAACTGGTAATTGATGGTAAAAAAATTATCAATTTTATATCTATTTATAATATAAAAAAAACCCTGATAATGATCTTTGTCATGATGGGAGAGAAAAGCAATCTCAATTTTTCTATCCCAAAAAGGCATATATCTACCAAGACAGTTTAAAACTTTTTTATTTGGGCCGGCATCAATTAAAACATCTATTTGATTTTTAATTCTTATATAAGTCGCATCTCCTTGACCAACATCACAAAAAACAATCTTTGTTTTTTTATCATACGTCTGTAATAAAAACACTAAGGATATTATTAGAAAACTAAAAAAAGCATATCTGATTAGTTCTTTTTTAGTGATAGCAGGAGGATTCATTTATTTCTAAAACTTAACTAACGCAAAAGGGATTTTTGAAAGGATTTCAACAATAAAAACAACATACGTTAAAAATCCATAACAAAGATAAGCAGGAATTATTCCTAAAAAATAGTTAATTTTTCCTAAAATAGCAGTTAAAAAACCAAAAATCATTAAAGGAGTAATAATGGGTGCCACTAAGACATTGGCAATAGGCGAGATTAAAGAGATTTGTTTAAAGTAGAAAAAAATTATTGGCGCTGTAAATACTTGAGCTGCTAAAGAAGTTTTCAGTTCTTTGATAATCCAGAAATCTTTGGTTTTGGGGGCAAAGATAATCAGCCCTAAAGTTGCTCCGTAAGATAAAAACAAAGAGATGGTTTTTAACCAGTTTGGAAATAAAATAGCAATAAATACTAAAGAAAGAAAAAGACTGTATAGAGGATAGTTTTTTCTTCCTGTCAAATAAGCAACAGACGATAAAATACCCATAAAACCTGCTCTAACAATTGGGGCTTCAAAACCAACAAAATATATAAAAAAAATTATAGTTAGTATACTTATCAATAAAGATATTTGTTTGCTAAAAAAAGAGGTTAATTGACTAATAATAGTCAAAAGAAGAGTGATATTAACACCGGATAAAACTACTATATGAAGAAGACCAACAATTTTTAATTGCTCATAAAAATCCTTGGTAGTTTTAAGATTGATTCCGAAAATTATTCCATTAAGAAGAGAGGCGTGAGGTTCAGGTAAGTATTGATTTATAACAGACGTGAAAATATATTTATTCATACTTGTTTTAAATAGTGATCAGATCTTTAATCTTTTCAAAAACTGATTTATTAATAATTTTTTTGCTTACTAAATCGTTGATATCATTAAAAGGTCGAGCATCAATTATTTTTTGAGCAGTGGTTTTGCCTATTCCAGGAAGAGAGTCAAGTTCTTCTAAAGTAGCTTGATTAATATTAATTAACTCAGTTGATTGATTATTATTAAGATTTTGGTAAGTAGTTAATTGTTGATAACTGAGATTTTTTACTGATTCAATAAAATAGCCATTGTTTACTTCCCAAACTGAGGGAATATAGATTTTTTCTTGATCAAAAACAACTCTTGCTAGATTAAAATTTCTAGCAAAATAATTTTTATCAGCTTCATCAGACAAGCCACCAGCTTTTTTTATCAGGTCATTAAGTCTTGTTCCAAAAATCACTTTATAGACATCAGGTTTTTTGACACTGCCGGAGACTTCAACGTAGATAAAATTATTTTCTTGTTTACTATCAGTTTGTTGTTTTTCTAGTTCATATTGAACATCCTCGTTTTTTAGATTTTGAAAATAGAGAAAAGCTGATATTAAAGCGATAAAAATCGCAATTGATATCAAAACTATTTCAACAAGGTATTTTTTTAATTTTTTCTTTAATAATTTCTTCATTAAGCTTATTAAAGCTAAGAAGAGATTTTTTGTCTATAGCCGATAACCGACAAAAATAAAATTTTGGATTGTTATAATAAGATTATTTTTAGTTTATACATTAAATTATTTGTTTTTTTATTTAAATTGAATATATAAAAAAATATAAAGGTTTATAAATTAGGTCAATTAGAATAATTAGGTCAATTAGGTTAATTATTCTTAATCCTTAATACTAAATACTTACTACTTTATATTAATTTTTCATACGCTTCCTGCATTGTCTTTAAAATATCATCAATGATTTTTTTTGCTTCATCAAAAGAGACTGCTTTTAGATTATGAGGAAAATAATGAAAAATCTGATTTCTGCCTATTTTCCACGTCTGCCATATTTTATCAGCTAAATCTTGACCGGCTCTTCTTTTAATTTTTAAGTATAAAGATCTTTCTCCTAATCTATTTATTAAATTTGGCGATAAAAGTTTTCCCAGTCTTAAATGATCGGAAATATAATCTAAATGAGAGATAAATTTATTATCTTTAAAAAGCTGTTTTAAAAAACCTTCATAAGCTTTTGCAAAAGGAAAAATCAAAAAAGAATAATCATTAAAATGATAAGCTTGATTAGAAATTACATCATTGACTAAATACTGACCCTCTCTGATTAAATCTTTTTGATTTTTTGAAAGATACTGCCAAAAATCCGTGGTTTTTAAAATTAAACCACCAAGTTTATCCATAAAATTTATTCTAACAAAAAAGAAGATTTTACTTAAGGTTTAATTTTATTGAAGGACTCATTGTTGTTTTAATATAAGCTTTTAAAATATGTTTTATTCCCACTGACTCAATAAATTTTTTTGCATTTTCTATTAATTGCTTTTCTTCAAAAGAAATTTTTCCAATCATTTGATGAATCAAAGGAAATTTTGGCTCAGTTTTCCATTTTAAAACCCCTTTTTTAAATTTATTAACTACTTCTTCAGGATTATTAGATATTGTTCCGGCTTTTGGATTGGGCATTAGACCTTTAGGACCTAAAATTTTTGCAAATTTAGCTAACCTTGGCATATATGAAGGATGGGTAACTAAAACATCAAAATCAAGCTTTCCTTTTTCAATCTCAGCTAATACTTGATCGTCAACAATTTTTACTCTTATAGTTTTTCCTGTTGAAAAAGGAAGCTCAACCTCGCCTTTTAAACCTTTTTCATCAACAACTAAATGAAGCTCAACGCTTTCATCAAACTTAGCTGTTTTCATCTTTTTTAATAAAGATACTGCTTCATCTATAAAATAAAACTTATTTGTATCGACTAATTTTTTAGCTTGAAGATATCTTCGGCTTCTTGATTTAGCTTGAGTTGTTTTTGTTTTTTTTGATAAAGATTTTTTTTCCGAATCAAGTTTTTTTTCTTCTTCTTTTTTAACCTCTTCTTTTTTGTCTTTTTCTTTAAGAGCTTTTTTTTGAGCTGCTTTTTCTTTTTGTTGCCTTTTTTGTTTTTCCTCAATATCTTCTAAGCCTAAAATTCTTGTTTTAACCTTTCCCATTTTTAATTTTTAATTTTTAATTTTGAATTTTGAATTTTTAATTTTTAATTTTTAATTTTCTATCTCCACTCCCATACTTCTTGCAGTTCCAGCAACAATCTTTTTTGCTGCCTCAAGATCATTAGTGTTTAAATCGGCCATTTTTTCTTTGGCAATTTCTTCAACCTGTTTTTTAGTTAATTTACCCACTTTCTCTGTATTAGGTTTTCCTGATCCTTTTTGGATTCCTAATTTTTTTAGGATCATTGCCGAAACCGGCGGCAGTTTGGTAATAAAAGTAAAGCTTCGATCTTCATAAACTGTTATCACTGCTGGAATTATCTGACCTTTTAATTTGGCTGTTCGCGCATTGTATTCTTTAATAAAATCCATAATTGGAATACCGTGCTGACCTAAAGCCGGACCAACTGGGGGAGCTGGAGTTGCTTCACCTGCTGGAAGATTAAGTTTAATAATTGTTTTAATTTTTTTTGCCATAAATAAATAATTTTATAACTTTTTTACTTGTAAAAAATCTAACTCTACTGGTGTTTCTCGATCAAAAATTGAGACTAAAACTTTAATTTTACCTCTTTCTTCATCAATAGATTCAATTGTTCCCAAAAAATCAGCGAAAGGACCTTCAACTATCTTAACTGCTTCACCAACAGAAAATTTTGCTTTAAATTTTGGTTGTTCTTGCTGGACAAACTTCATAATCGCCTCAACCTCTTTATCAGAAATTGGAGTTGGTTTTAAGCCTGCGCCAACAAAACCAGTTACTCCTTCAGTAGTTCTAACAACAAGCCATGAATCATCATCTAAAATCATATTGACTAAGATATATCCCGGAAAAACCTTTTCTTTAGCTTTAGTTTTTTTTCCTTTTTTAACAACAACCACCTCTCTTGTTGGGATAATGATATTAAATATTTTATCTTCAACGTTTAAACTTTTTATTCTTTGCTCTAAAGCCTGTTTGACTTTTTGTTCATACCCAGTTTGGGTATGGATAACATACCATTTAGCTTTTTTAACTAATTGATTATTGATAGCTTTTTCTGCTTCTTTTTGCTCTAGAGTAATTTTTTGATTGTTCATTTTTTTATCGATATTGACTGATAATTGTTAAAATTTTTGCCAATAAAACATCAATTATACCGATATAAATCCCAATAATCAAGGAAACAATTATTACAATCGATGTTAGTCTCACTGTCTCTTTTTTTGTCGGCCAGCTGACTTTTTTTAACTCATCAATAATATCAGTGGCAATATTAGCTTGGGGAACAACTTTCTTCATTTTATTTTATGTATAATGAATTATAAATGATTATAAAATTATAACACAAGTTTTTTTCTATGACCAAAGAAATTACTCATTCAATAATTTTAATAATCGCCATCGTTTTGGCCTTTATTTTTCCAAAAACTAATCTTGCTCAATATGATTTACAAATATCAGCTTTACTTTTTATTATTCTTTATCTGTCAAAAAAATTTATTATCAAATCCTCAACTTCAAGATTGATAGAATCAGTCGTTTTTACATTAATTATTATTGGTATTATTACGACAACCGGCTATACTGAGTCGCCTTTTTTCTTTTTGATTTATTTTCTTCTTTTTTCTTTATCGCTTCTTCTTGAGCCAATAATTTCGATAACAGTAACTATTGCTCTTATTGGTTTTTTTCTTTTAAATTTGCCAGAAAATCAAAGCTTTAAAACTCTTTTACCAATTATCTCTTTGGCTTTTATCACTCCTTTTGCTTTATTTTTAGGCCAAGAACACTTTGAGTTAACAAAATCAAAAATCAAAAATCAAAAATTACAAGAAGACAGTCTTCTTTTTATCAGTCTTTTAATAAAAAATCATCTAAAAAATATCAAAGAGGCTTTAGAAAATTTTCTTGGCGATCATGAACTTCAGATTATCAAAAAATCAGTTCATCGGATGGAAAAATTAATTGATGAATATGAAAAAACAAATCAATAAGAGCAAATATTTAATATTTTTAATAATTTTTAACTTTTCATTTTTAACTTTTAATTTAAAAAGCATTTTTGCTTTGAATATGGAGTCGCCAAGATTTAAGATAGAGTCAGCTAGTACTACCTCGGCTGCTGGAAACAAACAAAGCGCAAATTACAAACTTTCAGACACCATTGGTCAAACAGCTGCTGGTGAGTTTTCTTCAACTGGATATATAGTTAAAGCTGGTTTTCAGTACCTTCACTCAATTATTCCTTTTAGTTTTTCTATATCAAACACCAATATTTCTTTAGGCAATCTTTTGCCTAATACACCCTCAACTCAACAGATAGTTTTGACCGTTAACTTTGGCGGTGCTGGACAATATCAAGTAACTGTTGCCGAACAGACACCTTTGAAAACTCTTTTTAATCAGATTATTCCTGACACCTCTTGTAATGGCGGATCAGAAACCTGCACTGAATCAATGGCTAAAATTTGGAATTCAAATAATGCTTATGGTTTTGGTTATAATATGGCTGGTGATGATATTCCAGGTGATTTTATTAGTGCTGATTATTTTCGTCCGTTTCCTGATCTTTCCTCATCGGAAAATCCTGTTATTATTATGAGTTCAAATAATGTTGGAAAAAACCGGCAGGCAACGATGACTTTTAAAGCAAATATCTCGCCAGTTCAACCTGCAGGAAGCTATCAGACAATTATTAGTTTTATTGCCACGCCGACATTTTAAAAATTAAAAATTCAAAATGCAAAATTCAAAATTAAATATTTTCAAATATTTTTTTATTTTTCTAATTTTTCATTTTTCATTTTTAATTTTTAATTTAAATTTAGTTAGGGCTCAACAAGTATCCCTTTCAATATCACCACCTCTTCTTGAGGTGATTATCAAGCCAGGAAAATCTTTAATGGTTGCTTATAACATCAAAAACACTGGCGACCCAGTTATTTTACAAGCAAGAATAGTTAATTTTGAGCCTTATGGAAATTTAGGTCAGATAAAACTAAAAAATAGTCTTGAAGGACCAATAAGATTTAGTCTTGATAATTCAAAGATACAACTTGAACGCCCGTTTTTTTTAGATACAGGGGCTTCAGATCAGCTTCTTTTAAGAATAAGGGCAATTGATGGAGCGCCAGCTGGTGATTATTATTATACTCTTTTGCTTGAGACTGATCCGCAAAATACTCTCCTTAAAGACTCAGGATCTCAAGCTAAAGCTGCTCTTGGTAGCAATATTTTAATTACCGTAACCGATTCTGGATTAATTGAAATAAAGCCTAAGATTGTTATTTTTGATATTCAAAATAAAATTAATCTTTTTGGTAAAAAACTTAATATAATTGATAGTCTGTCAAAGATACCTATAACCCTTATTATTGCCAATAAAGGAAAAAATCTTATTAAACCCGAAGGGAGTATTAATCTTTATGGGAGTTTTGGCGAAAAAAAAATTTATCAACTAATACCTAAAAATATTTTAGCTGAATCAGAAAGATTAGTTGAAGCTTCACCATCAGCTAATTATCTATTTCAAGGAAAACCAGTCAGTTTAATTATTGATGATTTTTTAATTGGTTATTATCATCTTAATTCTCAAATAAGTTTTGGAGATAATTCACCAACTCTTTTTGCTAAAACCAGCTTTTTTGTCTTTCCTTTTAAAATATTTTTATTATTAATATTCATTATAATAATCGCCATAATCATCTCTAACCGACTCGGTTAGAAAATGGCATTTTTGAATTGTGATAAAGCCCTTTTTTAAAAATAGTAAGTTTTCTAAATTAAAAATTTTAAAATTTTCCTTATTTTATAAGAAAGAAGATCTTGATTTTATTGTTATTTTTCTGAAGACGGAAATCCAATGAAACATAAAACTCCAAAGGGGCTCTGTTGGAACCATCTTAAAGTATAACGTAGAACGTGTAACGTATAACGTGGAACTTAAAAGGGATTTCTTTGGAGGTTAGAACAAATTAGTATTAAGTAGTAAGTATTTAGTATTAAGAATTAAGAATAATTGACCTAATTAACTTATAAATAAAAAAATAATAAATAATTAATAAACAATTTTTAATCAATTTTTAATAAATTAATTTTTAATATATTAATCGATTAAAAATTTATTATTGGTTATTTATTATTTGTTTGACAATCGCTTCTTTATCAATTTCTTCATAATTAAGAAGCTCTTCTGGTTTTCCAGAAGAGGGGATTTTTCTAACACAAAGATGAATAAATTTTTTAACTGACGTGAAATCTTCAATTGATGATAAAATCGCTTCAGCAATACCGCCTGATGGATAATGGTCTTCAACAACAATAATTTTTTGATATTGTTTGATTATTTCGTTTAGACTTTTTTTATCAATCGGTTTGACTGAATACAAATCAATGACTAAAATATCGTACCCTTTTTTTTCTAGTTCTTTTTGAGCTTTTAAAGCTTCAAAAATGGTAATCCCAGCAGTAATAATCAAAAACTTTTTTGTTGATAATCGATTTTTAGAAGGATGAATTTTAAAGCCGCCAATTTTGAATTCTTCATTTTCATCATAAATAACCGGTGTTTTTTCACGGGTGGCACGAAGATAAAAGAGACCATCATTTTCTGCCATAATTTTCACCAGTTTTTTTGTTGAGACAGCGTCAGATGGGTAAAAAATAACGCTATTTAAAAGACTGCGAAACATGGCTAAATCTTCCAATCCCATTTGTGAAGGACCATCTTGACCGATTGAAACTCCGGCGTGAGTACCGACAATTTTTAGATTTGGGTTTGCATATTGTGTCATTCGCAGTTGATCAAAAGTTTGAGTTAAAAAAGCAGCGAACGTGGAAAAAAAAGGAATAAAGCCAGTTTTTGAAAAACCTAAAGCGACATCAGCCATATTTTCTTCAGCGATAAACATCTGAAAAAATCTTTCGGGAAATCTTTTTTGAAATTGATTTTCAAAAGTTGAGTTAGCTACCTCAGCATCAAGAACGACAATGTTTGGATTTTTCTCTCCTAGTTCAACCAGAGCCTCGCCATACGCTTGACGAGTAGCAATTTTATTATTAGAAGAGACAACGTAGAATCCAGAAAGGATCCCTTTTGGACGTATAACTTGGGATTTATTTTTTGATTGCAAGTTTTCTAGTTTTTGAAGGATATTGATAATTTTTGAGTTATTCATATTATTTTCTCTTTTAGCTGGAAACTTTTCTGGTGAGGAAATTTTTCCTCTGATATTAAGATCAATCTTTCCTAATTCTTTTAAAGCTTTTTGTAATTCTTCTTGATTTAAAGCCTTACCGTGCCAGCCATTTTTGTTTTCTAAAAACGATATTCCTTTCCCTTTGATCGTTTTAGCAATAATTAATGTTGGTTTATTGATTGTGTCAGTTAATTTTTTATATGCATTAATAATTTCTTCGATATTATGACCGTCGTTGATAAGAATTGTTTGCCAACCAAAGGCTTCAGCTTTTTTTTGATAATTAAAAATATCCCAACCTTCTTTTGTTTCTCCTTGCTGACCTAAACGGTTAACGTCAACAATACCGATAAGATTACTGACGTGATAATAACTTGCAGTATCCATCGCTTCCCAGATTTGACCTTCAGCCATCTCTGAATCACCAAGCAAAACAAAAACTTTAGGTATTTTATTAATTTTTAATTTTGAATTTTTAATTTTTAATTTAATTCCCATCGCCATCCCCAATCCAATCGATAGTCCATGACCAAGACTACCGGTAGCAACATCAACAAAAGGAAATCGGGGAGTGGGATGACCTTCAAGAGTGCTTCCAAACCGACGCAAAGTTTTTAAATCATCAATATTTATTCCTCCAGCCACCGCATAAAGGGAATAAAGAAGGGGAGCGGCATGACCTTTAGAGAAAATAATTCGATCGTTAAAAATGCTTTTGATATCTTTTAAATCTTGTTTTAAAAATCCGCCAAAGAAAAGAGTAGTCATTAATTCAATTGCTGATAAACATGAAGTTGGATGACCGGAGCCAGCTTGAGTGGTTGAGGTTAAAACAAGATAACGAAGAAGTCGAGAGATTTTTTTTAATTGATTTTTATCCATAATTTATTTATAACATACTAAATGATTAAAAATTACTTAAAAAAATAATGAATAAAACACCAGAAAAATCAATACCCTCTTTATCTAAAATAAAAGATGTTTATTTTAATGGAGAAGAACAAGTTTTTCTTCCAGAAGTAAAAGTATTACTTGGTTATTACGGAGATGAGATTAATAATTTAGAAGGAATATTACCAAATG
>JBBILA010000011.1:0-20715 GCA_037445105.1 Candidatus Microgenomates bacterium | reverse complement strand
TTGATCTGGTATAATACAAAACGTGTTCATAAATCATTAGGCAATATTTCACCTATCAACTATCTGTTAAAAATTTTACCTCAAGAGTCTCAAATGTATGTAACTTATACAATAATTTGAATATTATAGGATAAAATGGTAAAATATTATTATGTCATTAAGCAAAATAGAGAGAGATATTAGAATAGCATCTTCTCCTTACAGATTAGCTCCTTTTATTAAAAAATCAAAAATTAATTCTGATACTTTTTTACTTCGTATTCCACTATTATTAGATATAAGTTTAAGAACTATTTTTGAAGATTGGTTAAAAACAAGACAAGAAGAAAGATTATTATATGTTTTAGGAAATGATAATTTAGGTTTAGGATTAAGAGATATATCACATATTCCTTTTATATATTATTATGGAGTTTTATTTGAACAAGCTGGTTATCCTTTAGATATAGTTTTAAATATTATAGATCATAGAGATCCTGAATTTGAAAGTCGATTAGTCACTCAAATAACAAGTCATTTTTTGAGAAGAATTAATGGTTATCAGATACCAGAATCAGATGATTTTACCGAATTAGCTGGAATTTTAACTGCTATTCAAATACCGTCAACTAATTTATTAACAAGTCCTAATTATGCTTATGTATTAGTTAATTTATTAATGCCACAAAGAAGATCTTATGAAGAATTTTATTCGCTATATTTAAATTATCGAGATCTATTTTTGAGAGAAAGAAAAGATGATAAAGATTTGCATCTTAATATTTATAGATCATTTTTGAACCATTTTATCAGTTATATTAGTGGTTATGAATCAGGATTTAAGGTCCCAGAAAATTTATTGAAAAGTTTTTTTAATATTTTAAGATATGAGGATGATGAAATTTTTGGTATTAATGAAGAAAATTTTAAGGCTTTAATATCTGAATTAGAAAAAAATCCAAATTTTTATTGCGAAGATAATTTAAAAGCTCAATTTTATATTCGTTATTTTTTAGGTCTTAAAAGAGTAGCTGAAGAAGTTGTTGCGGGTAATTTTAATGGCAATCTATATCTTACAGATCATATAAAAAGAGTTATGGAAGCTCATAATCTTTGGCCTGATAAACCTGATGAATTAACTGAAGAAGAATGGCAAGAAAAATTATATCAATGTTTACAATATCCGGAGTTTTTTAATTTTTTAACATCTGATGAAAAAGTACGAGAGGTTGTTGGCAGATATGATTATCGAGGATTAGTTAATTATTTAAAATCAGATGGCAAAAAATCTTTATCAATTATTAGTCTTGGTTTTGGAAAATTAGGAGTTGCTAGTTGGGAATTAATTGAATTACTTAGAGGACAAGATATTGAAATTAGTGATTTTTTTGGAGTTGATTTATTAAATCTTAGTAGGATAGATGAAAAAAAATCTGATCAATATTCTATAACAAGATATAGAAGAGACGAAGATGGAGCTTTGATTGACTTAGATGAAAAAGGGGAAATAGATATGGATCAACTAACTCCAGAAGAAGTAAGTGAAATTATTTCTTGGTATAATGATTTATTTACACATAATAGATTAATTGGCGGAGTTGATCTTACTTCTCCAAATGCTTTAGACAATTTAGATTTACCTCTAGCTGATTTGGTAACTTTACAAGGAACTATAGGATGTATCTCTGATTTATCAAAAAGAATTGAAATGATTAAGAATGCTTTAAGATTAGTTAATCCAAATGGTGGTATTTTACTTATTGAGGGTGGAATGACTTTTTATGGAAGTCAAAATGTTAATAGTATTGCTTTAAGATTAAATAATGGAAGAATTGAGATCTTATATGTTAATATAACAAGAACTAAAAACTTAAAAAAACCTGTTCGTTATTGTCAAAGAAATATGAGTTTATTAGTAAATCGTGATATTGTTTTTTCTAATAAAAACGAAAATGGTCCAGGATATTTTTTGGCATCTTTTACTGATAATAAAGAACTTATTCCCGCTTTATATAATGCTATTTCACGAAATTAGTGGATATTTATAATTTTTTCAAATTTAAAACAAAACCTTTTTTTCTTACCGTCTCTATAATTTTATCATCAATATTATTTTCCTTTAATTTTTTTCTTAGTCTTGACATAAATTTATAAATAGCAAAAAGACTATATTCTTCCTCGTTTTTTCTAAAAATAATATTACTTATATCTTCAAAGCTAACAATATCATCCTTTTTTTCTTTAAATAATTTTAAAACTCGTCTTTCTTTCCATGTTAAATTTGTTAATTTTTTTTTATTAATATAAATAGAAAATAATTTATTATAAATATTATTATTATTTGAATTTAAACTAAAAATTCCAATTTCTTTTAAAAAAGATATAGTTTTTTTCTTTAAACGAGTATTAATTTGATTTCTATTAATAATTTTCGTTGTAGAATAAAATGAATCATTTGGGTAAGTTGTCTTAATAAGAGAATATAAGCGAGTGTTTTGAATCAAGAAATCTATTATTAATTCTCTTTCTCTCCATGAGGCATGATAATTTTTAATTAAATCATTAGTCAATAAAGAAGATAAAATACCTTCAATAATTTTTAGCGGTTTTTGATCACATCTTAAAAAGATTTTTATTTCATTATTATTTTTTTCATAATTATTAAAAGATAATGAGGTTCCAAAATAAGTTGGATATATAATAATTTTTTTTATTTTATCTTTTTTGTTGTTAAATATATAAAAAATTGTCTTTATAACTTTTTTTTCTATTTTTTTCCACGAATTAATAAGTTTTTCATTATTGATAGGTTTTAATTTTAAATCATTTTTTAAATAATTAATTAAATAGTTAATTAAATATTTATTTTTTATTAATGGCCATACACTAATGTTTACATTTTTTACTTTTTTCCAAAAGTTGTTTATTTTTTTAGTATTAATTTTTGGAAAATAAACAATATTTTCACCATTACAAAGATATTTATATTTTTTAAATGGAAGAATATAAAAATTATTTTTTTGATAAAAATTTATTATTATCTGATGAGCAGTGTGAATAATTCTTTGCGCTTCACTATTAAAATCCCATTTCCATAATATTTTCATAACTTATATTTTAAATTAATGTCAAAAAATGTCAAGTTAAATATTTAATTTAATTTATAATTAAATTAAATCTTATAAGTTTAAAATAATAAAGATATGGATTTAAAAAAAGCAAAAATAATAAGCAAAGAAGATATTCAAAAAAAAATAGATTTAGATAACGACAAAGAATATATAATAGATAATGATTGTGCATGTGAAACTGATTCCCAATAATGCCAATTTTCAAAATGATTTTAAAATCAAAAGAAATTTATATTTATAAAAATAATTATATTGATTGGGTTGAAGGTTATTTATTAGTTTATAATCCTCTTTCAACTAAAGGAATAATTATTTTAAATAAAGAAGCGGCTTTTTTATATAAACTTATTAATAATAGAAGAACTATTAAGGAAATATTTTTAATTGCTAAAAAAAAGGATCCTAATATTAAATATACTGATATTATTAATATTCTTAAAAATTTTGTTTATTCAGAAATAGCTTATTTTGATAAAACTAAAAACAAATTAAATTTTCTTTTTAAAAAACCAATTCATTTAGGAGTGTGGTTTCATCTCACTAATCAATGTAATCTTCGTTGTACTTATTGTTATGTTTGGAAAACTAATGATAAAATGAGCAAAGAAATCGCTCAAGAATCAATCAAAAAAATTATTGAAAGCGCTAAAAAAAATAATTTTAAAAAAATTACTATTAAATTTTCTGGAGGCGAATCTCTTTTGGTTTTTTCTCAATTATTAGAAATAGTAAGTTTAGGAAGAAAATTAGCAAAAAAAGCAAAAATTGAGATTGATTTTGTTATTTTAACTAATGGTATATTATTAACCAAAGAGATTTCTAAAAAGATAAAAAAAGAAAATCTAAAAGTTTCAGTTTCTCTTGATGGTATAGGTAAATATAACGACGCTCAAAGAATTTTTTCAAATGGTAAAGGGACATTTAAATATATAGAAAGAGGAATAAAAAATCTTCAACAAACAGGCGTTTCTTTTAATGTTTCAATAACAATTACTTCAAAAAACATTGAGAATATTCCTAATTTAACAAAATATTTACTTAAAAAAAATATTCCTTTTGTTTTTAATTTTTATCGTGAAAATCCTTTTGTTGAAGAAAAAAATTTAGAAGGAGAAAATAAAAAACTAATAAAATTTCTTAAAAAAGCTTATAAAATAATTTATAAAAATCCACCTCCTTATAGTTTAATAAATGGTCTTTTAGATAGAGTTAGTTTTAAAAAACCTCATTTTAATTGTTGTGGTGTTGGAATTAATTATTTAATTGTAAGACATGATGGAAAATTAGCTTCTTGTCAGATGACGTTAGAGAGATCTATAGGTTCAATTAATAATAAAGATTTAATTAAAACCATGAAAGAAGGAAATTTTGTCAGGCCCAAGAACCTAACTGTAGAAGGTAAGACACCCTGCAATACTTGTCAATGGAAATATATCTGTTGTGGGGGTTGTCCTCTTTTAACTTTTAGACAAAAAGGTAAATATACGGTCAATTCTCCTTATTGTACTGTTTATAAAGCTTTAATTCCGGAAGTTTTGCGAATTGAAGCCAAAAGATTGATTAAGTATGGCTTTGATAATTAATTTTGAATAAACTATTTTTTTAATTTTTATTTTTCTTAATCTATTATCATTGTATTAATGAGGAAAATATTTAGAGGTTTTTTGCTTATTTTACTGTTTTTTTCTTTTTTCCTTTTTCTTCTTATGCTGAAGAGATAAAGAATTTCAGTTAAAAAATTATTATCAATAAAAATGCAACAATTAATGTTGAGGAAAAGATTATTTATGATTTTGGTGAGGTTTAAAGACATGGGATTATTAGAGAGATTCCTTTTATTAAGACAAATGATAACGGCAAAAAATATCAATTAGATTTTTACTAACTTTTTAGTTGTCGATGAAAAGGGATCGTTATATCAATTTAATCCATCAAAAATCGGTGAAAATATTCGATTAAAAATTGGAGATCCAAATAAAACAATTACCGGTGGTTCATACGTAGATTATTCATTATTAATTCGTCGGTGTGACCTATTTTTCTTATTATGATGAGCTTGATTGGAATATTACTTACAATCAATGGCCAGTGATTATTTCTTCAACGGAAGCAAAAATCATTTTTCCTGAAGAAATTCAACAAGAATCAATTAAAGGTATTTTTTTACCGGGCCTTATGGTTTAAGAAGAAGCGACTGTGAAATCTATCAAGAAAAAAATATGATGACTTTTACCACAATTAACCAACTTCGGCCAAGAGAAGGATTAACTGTTGCGATTAGGTTTCCAGTTAATATCGTTGTCTATCTAGAATAAAAAGAAGTGGCTAGTTTTTGGGATAACTTTTTGAAAAAAAATTGTTGTCACTTTATGGAGTACTTTTTTTGGGAAAAGTTATTATTACTTTATTGGTTTTGTTTTGGTATATTTTCTTACCCATTTACATTATTTACCGCTGGTTTAGATATGGTCGAGATCAAAAATTAGTTGGGCTTGGAGAGGTTCGTGTTTGGTATAATCCATCAAAAACTCCTGATGGAAAAAGATTTTTAACTCCGGCAGAAGTGGGAGTTTTAGGTGGAGATTTTTATCTTGCCTGTTTAACCGACTCGGTTAGAAATCATGGTGAAAAAGGTGTTCCCGGGCAGAATCGAACTGCCATCAGAGGTTCCGCAAACCCCTATTCTATCCATTAAACTACGGGAACTTAAATATATTTTATCAAAAAAGGGATCTCTTTGGAGGTTAGAACAGATTAGTATTAAGTAGTAAGTATTTAGTATTAAGAATTAAGGAATTAAGAATAATTAACCTAATTGACCTAATTACTCTAATTGACCTAATTTACCTAATTTACCTAATTTCTAATTTTTATATCTTCAGCTTAAATAAAAAAACAAATAATTTATAACTTATAAACTAAAAAAAATAATAATAAATAAATTAATAAACAAATTTTTAATCAATAATAAAAATAAATCAATACCTAATTTTTAAATTTTTAATTGAACTTTTGACTTTTGAATTTTGACTTTTGACTTTTTATTATCAGTTATTGATTTTTAATTGGCTTTTCAGCCTAGATTTTTGGATTAGATAGGAAATGATAAAAAGAGATGAAATGATGATAAATATAATATAATATTAATTAATAAACAACTTTTAGAGTTTAATTTAATAGTAAAATAAGATTTTTTTGCAGAGTATTATCTTGTTAAATCAACGATTTAGTTTAGAAGCGAATGATAAGGTTTTAAGCAAATTTTGATTTTTGGGGACGTGGTGAAATGGTATCATAGGGGTCTCCAAAACCCTTGTTCTCCGTTCAAATCGGAGCGTCCCTGCTTGAAATTTATAAGAAGTCATTAGATTTTGGTTTTATTGATTGTCTGATGAGTTAAAATCAGGAAGATTAGGAAGATCAGTAGGAGGTTGATTTGAAAAAGATGTTGGTTGTGTTGATGGTGTTTGGAGTGGGGGAGTTGATTGAGGTGATTGAGTTGACGGAGATTGAAAGGTATTGACAGGAGACTCTGTCATTTTAATTTCTTCGGTTTTTTCTTCAAGTTTATCTAAGACCGATCCAAGTTTTTCATCGACTTTTGCTGGAGTGTCAGTGGGCAGATTCATCGAAGAAGTTGAGGTAGTTGGGGTTGTTGATAATGAAGGAGTTGGTTGAGGAGGTGTATTAGAAGCTGGATCAGCTGATGAAGAAGTGGAAGGTGTTGTTGATTGATTAAAAGTTGGAGAACTAAGATTCTGAGAAGGAGTTTGAGAAGAAGTAAATCCAAAAAAGTTATCAAATTCTTCTTTAGTGAAACCTTTAAAAACCTGGATGGTACCATCGTCTTTTTCAATCCGGGTTACCGGTGTTCCAGCGAAGTTATTTGAAACAGCAAGCATCTCCGTTAACCACTCTTTATTAAGTTCAAGGTTTTTTTCTTCATAAGGAAGGTTATGAGAAGATAAATATTCTTTTTCCTGCTTGGAAAACTGACAATCAGTGACGGTATAAATAGTAATTTTCATATTCTTACTTTCATTATGAATAAAAAAAAATTATTTGTCAACAGGTAAAAATATTAATCAGTTAAAAAAGATTTAAAGAAAGAATTTATTTGTTTTCCAAGAATAATATATTCGTTTTGTAATTCTTTAGTGTTTATTTTATAAAATAAAAAGTAGATCCAGAAGCAATTTCTAGATAATTTTTGTTGGTTTTTGACGTCGAAAATATCTTTAAACATATAGATATAAAAGCTTATTTTAATTGGTAAATTTTTTTACTAGTTTAATCTTTTTTTGTAAACTTAATCATTAAGAGTTTTCATTTTTTACTGATTTAACTGTTTTTACTGATTTGGTACGGAAGGCACCTAACTGTTTAAGTTTCCACATAAATAACGCTGGTTTATTTTTGGCTTTTGAGTCAATAACAAAACGCAAAGCTTCCTCAAGAATCGGGCGGGGGATAGTTTTAGCAAGCTTGATATAAAGGCTTTTTTTCTTTTTTTCTTGAAGTTTTTCTGCAAGATAAAGTCCAAAAGCCTGAAAATCACGAGAGATATACTTATCTTCTAAAGGATTAAATTTTTTTAAAATATCAGCGACTTTTTGCATGATTTTATTATAATATAAAAATGATTTCTCAATATAAAACTAAACTTATTGATAAAAAAAATTTAGCGGGAAATGTTTTTTGTTTTAAATTTAGATTAATTGAGCCATCAAAGATCAATTTTTTACCTGGTCAATATCTTTTTTTAAAAATTGATGGAAAAGCACGGCTTTATTCAATTGCTTCTCCCAACTATCAAAAAGACACGATAGAGTTTGTAATTGAGATTATCGAAGGCGGATTAGCCTCAACTTATTTAAAAAATTTACCTCTTAAAAGCCAAGTTTTTTGGTATGGTCCTGCTGGTCAGTTTTTTTTAAGAAAAAATGATTATTCACCGATTTTTCTTGCTACTGGTACAGGGATTGGTCCGATTCGGTCAATGATTTTATCAAATATTGAAAAAGAGAATTTTTCTTTTTTATTAGTTTGGGGCTTAAGAAAAATCTCTGATATATATTTTTTTGACGAGTTTTTGTCTTTAAAAGAAAAGTTTTCAGGAAAATTTGACTTTATTTATTGCCTGTCTCGAGAAGAAAAATTGATTTCTCAATACCAACAATTTAAAAATCATTTTTTCTTTGGCCATATTCAGGATTATTTAAACCAAAACTTTAAAGAAGATTTTTTCAAGCGTAATTTTTATCTTTGCGGTAGTCGGGGAGTAGTGGAAGCGTTGAAAGAATATTTGAAAGAAAAAGGGGTTAATGATACAAATATAGTTTTTGAGAAGTTTTAAGCTGGTTACTTATCAAAAACTAAATATAAAAATAAATTTTAGATTTTTTTTAATTCGGTAACCAAATTTTTATGAAAAGGGTGAATTTTTTTTAAAATATAAGTATTTTCAAAATTTGAAATAAATTCCTTTACTTCTTGAAAATATTTTTTTTAGTAAAGACCATTTTAGTTTATGAGATTTTTAATAGTTGAGCTTAAATAAAGGGTTATTAGGAAAAAATTAAGGAGAAATTGTTTTTTGATACGAACTGCTTTTAAACTAAGACCGTTTTTGTTTAACTAATCAGCTTAAAAGAATTCTTGAGGCAATTTTTTCTTCTTGATGATTTTCTAAAAATTTTACAGTCGCAGATAAAAGTTTTGATTGGTTTTTTTCTAAATTTTTAATCAAAAAGGGAATTTCTTCAATTTTTTTATATTTAAGCACTTCATTTTTGAAATGATAAAAATATTCGTTGTCAGGAACAATTAAAGGAATTTGAAAACCAATAAGAACATAAGCAAAAGAAGAAACAACTAAACGTTCGGGAGATGGAGGATATAAAAAAATCATTACGTCAAAATGATTTATCTTATCAATAAAATTTTTATCCATAAAATGATTTCGATTGATTTTTAAGGTAAAATCCTTTTCAGTTTGAGCAAGTGATGATAAGTTTTCATAAGATTCGATATTAGGGACAATACAGGTATAATGAAAATTAATTTTTTCTTTTCTTAAAATATTCAAAACTAATTTGATTTTTTCATATTGATTGTTTCTTTCAAAAGTGAGAATTTGAAGAGGTTTATTAGGAGATTTTTTTGGTTTTTTTCTTTTGATTATAGGAGGATTAAAGACAGGAAATGGGACAATTTTAATCATTTGGGAGGGGAATTTTTGAGAAAAAAGTTGTTTAAATCTTCTATCAAAAACAATAATTTTATCCCAAGAAAACGAATAAAAATAAGGATTAGAAGGTAAGGTGCCTTCATGAAAAATCGCTATCGTTTTTGCTTTTTGTTTAATTTTTGAAAACAAGGGAAGAAGTTTTTTTAGTGGTATACTTGAAGGTTTTTCAACAACAAAAAAATCTCCTTGAAGATCATTAAGATTGATCTGGAACTGCTGTTGATCAAAAATTTCTTCATTAACATATCGATTACCATGACGGAGAAAACTGAAAACTCTTTTTACAAAACTTTGATCTTTATTATTATAATAAATAATTTTTTCATCAAGATGGTTCCAATGGAGCAAAACTTTGATTTGATAACCAAGTTTTAACCAACCTCTAACTATTAACTCAGCATGGGTGGCTACGCCATCAAGAGCGTTCCAAGAGGAGATAAGAGTTATTTTTTTCATAGATTAATCTTTTAAATAACGAAAAGCTTGGATAGTATAGAAAATAGCGGTGAACAAACTTAAAATAAAGATTAACCATAAAGCATGTTGAGGAATATTAAAAATTAGAGTAAGAGCAATAATAAGATTGAAAACATTTCTTCTTGCTAAAAATCTTCGACTGATTTTTGAAATTTGATCAACCATGTCTAAACTCATACCGTAAATTTTTCCAAATCTTTCGTAGATTGAGCGATAAAAACCACTTAAACCAATTATCAAAGATGAAAGAAGAAGAGGTGTTAAAGAAGATAATTTGTTGGAAAAATACCAGCCTAAAGCTAAAATCCAACTTGATTCAAAAAGAAAATCAAAAGGATGTTCTAATTCGCCAATTTTGGTCATCTGGAGTTTTAGTCTGGCCAATTTTCCGTCAACACCATCAAGGACTCCAATGATAAAACTAAGAATTATTCCCCAAACAAGATAGCCTTTTAAATACAAAAAGGTAACAAGATAGGCAAGAATGTTAATAAATAGAGTTAATTGATTGGGAGTGATAGGCAAATAAGAAATTATTCCAGCAAGAAAGTTTTCAATAGGGGGATGAATGGTAGCAGCCAAGATGTCAGAGGCGTCTTTATTGATTAATTCAATTAATTTTTTTTTCAATCTTTTGACATCATGAAAAGTATCAACATCAATGCACCAAAGATCAATATTTTTCCTTAATTTTTTGATATAAGTATCTTTTACATTAGTTAAATCAAAAATATAAGCTTGATTTTCTTTTGCTGCTTCTTTTATTCCATCAGCTAACTCATCTTTGCCTTTTTTAATTGCTTTTTTTAAATACTTGAAGATTTCGGGAGTGCAGTAGAAGATGCCTCGGTCAACCGCGGTGTATTTTTTAATTTTTTTACCAATGTCAATAATTAAGTCTTTTTCCGTAAAAACTTTTGTATCATCAGGAGAGGGATGTCTTCTATCAACAACTAAGGTAAGAGCTCCTTTAGGAGAACTTTTAATTAAAGCGTTAAGAATTCTCCAATCAAAAATATGGTCAGCCATCATTAAGATAAAATTATCTTTAAGAAATTTTTCTGCTTTTAAGACTGAGATAGCGTTCCCTTTTTCCCAATCGTTGTTTTCTATATATTGAATTTTTACTCCATATAAATTTCCATCTTTAAGGTGTTTTTTTATTTTTTCTTTAAGGTAACCAACAACAATAAAAAATTCTTTAATACCAGCTTTTTTTGCCGTAAGAATGACTCTTTCAATAAGACTTAAACCAAAAACCTTGATTAATGGTTTTGGTTTTTGGTACGTAAATGATTGTAATCGGGTACCGTCACCTGCGGCAATAATTAAAGCTTTCATATTGGTCAAAATTAAAATATTATTAAAATATATATTATAATCTAGATTTAAATTAAAATCCAGATTAGATTGACCACGTCGTCAAAGTTTTTTATTAGCAGCAAATAAGAAAAAAATATCAAAAGACATTAGAAAGAATTTTTTTCAATCACTTCTTGGTAAACCTTAATATACTCATCAACCATTCGTTCAACAGTAAAATATTTTTCCACATGTTTTCGGCAGTTATATCTCATTTCCTGATATTCTTTTTCCGGCATTGAGTAAATTCGCTCAACCGCTTCACATAATCCTTCAATGCCAGTTTTCTTGACAATCCAATTTCCTCGAATATCATCATCTGAAGGATTAACAATAAATCCAGTCTCGCCATCTTTTATCACCTCAGGGACAGATCCTCGAGCAAAAGCAACTACCGGTGTACCGGTTGCCATTGACTCAATCATCACCAATCCAAACGGCTCTTCCCATTGGATAGGGAAGAGAAAGAGTTTGGCATTTTTTATTTCTGAAAAGAGTTTTATTTGTTCAATATTTTTTTCAATTTTTAGAATTTGTTTTTGATATTTTTTTATTTGAGTATTTAACCAATTAGAATATTCCTCTTTTTTTAGAGGAAAAATTTTTATTTTTTTATTAGTTCTTTTAGCTGTTTCTAAAGCAATATCTAAGCCTTTTATTGGTATTCCTCTACCTGCCCAGATAAGATTATTTTCAGTTTTTGAAGAAAAATTAAAAAGATTAATATCAACTCCATGATAAATGGTTTTTAAATAATTAAGAAAGGGGATAATTTTTTTTTGACTATTACTGCAAGGTATAAAATAAACATTAGAAAGATTGGAAAATATTTTGAAATAATCTTTTTTATATGGAAGAGTTAAATCCCCATGAATAGTGATTAATATTGGAATTTTTGAAAAATGAGCAAAAGGAAGAATTACTTCTCCGCATTCTATGTGAACATGAAAAATATCAAATTGATTTTGCATTTCTAATGCTTTACCAATAAGTGCTAATTCAAAAATTTTATGATAAGTCTTTCCAATTTTTGGATCAATAAAAGAGCCAATTTTATTAACTGATATTAAAGGAACAGATACCTGAGAATCACCAGAAGCAAAAAGGGTAATTTTTAATTGATTTTTAAATTTAGCTAAATTTTCTATAAAATGATAAATAAAAAGCTCAGTTCCTTTTTTAGTATTTTTGCTTATAGGTAAAATGTTAGAGGCGATTATTGCTATTCTCATATTTTTTAAAATAAAAATAGAAATTATTAATAGAAATAATTATCATTTCTTTGATTTTTTTTACGAGAAAATCATTTCTTTGATTTTTTAGATTATTAAATTGCATTGGTAAACTATATATTAAAAGTTTAAAATAAAAAAGAATCCAAAAATCAATATTTTTAAATTTTTCTTTAAGATAAGAGATAAAATAAGAAGCTAATTTTTTATCTTTTAAATAAATAGCGTAAAAAAAAGTTGTATAATCTCGAAATAAGGGAGCATAGTCAGCTTTTTCAAAATCGATAAATTTAAACTCAAAATTTCCTCTTGTTTTTTTTATTAAAATATTGGCCGGATTAACATCTCCCCAGCAAAGATATTTTTTTGCTTTTAAAAAAATAGATCTTGTTTTAATAAAAAAAGATTCTAATTTATTAAGTTCTTTTAAGGAGAGAATTTTTTTTAAAATTTCTTTAGTACGTTTTATATATTTTTGATAATAAAAAGAAAAATTTTCATAATTTAAAAAGTAAGATTTCTTTATATGGAATAAATCTATAGCATCAAGGATTTTTTTTAACTGTTTTTTGTTGATTTTTTCTTCTAATAGATAACTTTTTCCTAAAGTTTTAAAATCATCATAAAATTTAAAAATAAAAAAAGGTGCGTGTTTTTCAAAATTATCATTATATTTTATTAGCTCAGGAAGATATTTTCTTAATTGGGGGGATATTTTTAATAAAGATTTATAGATAAATAATTCTTTTTTAAAAAAATTAAAATAATTTTTTCTTATTAAAATTTTTAAAATGATTTTTTGATTATTTTTAATTCCTTGATATATTAAATATGGTCTTTTTTTATATAGACTCTTTTTGTTTTTTTCCTGAGTAATGTCGTAAATTTTTAATCCTTGAATAAATTTTAGATTAGTAATTTTTTCTTCGTTAATGATATTATTGATTTTTTCTATATAAACGTTTTTCATAAATTTAATAATTTAGGTGAGTTTTATATTAAAGAGTAATATATTTTTTCATACTTTTCTGTCATTTTTTCAATAGTAAAATTGTTTTCTACTCTTTTTCTTGCCATTGATCGCATTTTTTGATATTTTCTCTCATCAAGAGAAAGAAGTTTTTCTGTTAAACTGATCATTTCTTCATCGGTTAGCGAATAATCAAGATATCCGGTTTCTTGATCAATCACTATTTCAGGGACGGCGCCCCGATTCATGGCAATCACCGGTGTCCCGCAAGCCATTGACTCAATCATCACCAATCCAAACGGCTCTTCCCAGGTAACAGGATAAAGAAGAACTTTGGCTTCAGCTAAAAATTTTACTTTTTCTTTCATGCTTAAAGGTCCAATATTAAAGATTAATTTATTATCAATTTCTGGTTTTATTTTAGTATCAAAAAATTTTTTATCTCTTTGGTGGACAATTCCTGAGATTTTTAAGGGGATTTTTAAAGTTTTAGCAACTTTGATGGCAATTTCAATGCCTTTTTTTGGAGTAATTCTTCCCAACCAAGCTAAATAATTTTTCGGTTTTTGATTAAAGATGAATTTTTCAATTGGGATTCCATGATGAACAACGCCAACAAAGTTTAATTTTATCGGACAATTCTTTTTTTGACTTTCTGATATTGCTGTCCAATAAGCATTTTTATATTTTTCCAAAACCATTTTTTCAATAGGTGATTTTATCGCTGAAGAGAAATCTCCATGATATGTATGAAGAATGGGTGTTTTTACTAAATTAGTAAAAAAAAGACCAAGATAATGAAGGTGATTGTGGATAATATCAAATTGATTAGCTTTTTCAAAAGGAAGGATTGCATGATATAAAGTTGGCAGACTATGAAGCCAAAAAAGATTAAAAGCAAGAGGAGAAAAAAGAGATTGCATATTTTCATAAAATAAAGCCTTGGGAAAAGAAGATTCTAATTTCGCGGAAGTTTTTGAATCGCCAGGCGCATATAAAGTCACCTGATGACCTTTTTTTACTAATCCTTCGGTGAGATTGTAAACGACTAATTCAATTCCACCATAATTTGGAGGAGGAACAGAGATGAAAGGAGTTGATAATTGAGCGATTTTAAGTTTTTTCATGATTTTTAATTATTTCATTATATAATTTTTCGTAATTTTCAATCATTTTTTCAGTTGAAAAATTTTTTACTACGTGTTGTCGACAGTCAATGGGTTTTATGGTTTGAATTCTTGATAGAGCTTTTTTTAATCCATCAATACCAGAGGAATAAGGAACAACAAATCCTGTTTTGCCATCGATGACTAATTCTGAGACAGAGCCTCGGTCAAATCCAATTACTGGTGTCCCGCAAGCCATCGCTTCCGCCATGACTAATCCAAAAGGTTCATACCAATTAATAGTCATTAAAAAAGCCTTAGCTTTTTGCATTAGTTTGGCGATTTGATAACTTGAAAGTTCTTGTTCTTTTGATAGTGGTCCATACCATTGAATTTTGTCATTAAGATAAGGTTTAACATCTCGATTAAAAAATTCAATATCTTCAACATTGCCTGTTAAAATTAATCGGTTATTTGTTTCTTTTGCTAGCTTTATTGCCCAGCGAATACCTTTTGGGTCCTGAAATGATCCGTCTTTATTTTTTGCCTTAGATAAACGACCAATCCATAAAAGATAATCATCCTTTTTTTCTTCTAAGGTAAAGACACTAGTGTCAATCCCGTTATAAATTACTTTGTAGAATTTTGTTTTCTTAAATAATTTTTGATGAGCATTCGAGATCGAAATGAGATATGTCTTTTTAAAAAGAGAAAAAACATCATCAATAAAAGGTGTATATTGGATATGGACAGTAGTGACAAAAGGTTTTTTGATTTCATTTTCAACTAAAGGAGGAAAAAATTCTGGATAAAGATGATTATGAATAATATCAAAATCATCTTGGATTTCTTTTATTTTGTAAATTAGTTTTACAATTGTTGAAGTTTCAAAAAAAAATTGATTTTCAGCAGGAGGCGAATCAACCCATCCTTTTTCAATCACAGGAATTGTTTGGCATCCTTCAATTATCGTATCTCCTGTTCCTAAAATTGAGACCTGATGGCCTTTTTTTGCTAAAGAGGAAGCGATTTTATAAATTATTTGCGAACGTGAAGCTGTCATCTCTTTGGTAACTTTTCTTTTTAAGGTTGAGATAATAAGAACTTTCATTTTATTTTCCTTGAGCAACAAAATTTATAACCCAATCAGGTCTTTTTTCCCGATAATATTTTATTTTATACAATTTTTTATCCAAAAAGTGATGGTCGCCATCTTTCATATTTTGCAAAATTTCTTTTGTTTTCTCAAGTATCTGTTTTTGTCTTTGGTTAATTTGTTTTATTCTATTAGATGGAAGCTTTTCTTTTACACCGATAAACTTTAATCGATATTCTTTACCAAAAACCTTATTAAAAATATATTTAACTCTTTTTAAATGAAAAGAAGAGGTGATAATAATTCCTTCTTTTTGATTATTTTTTATAAAAATATCTTTTTTAAGATAATAAGCATTACCGATTGTGTCTTTGGATTTTTTTTCTAAAATAATCTCTTTTTTTGGGATTTTTTTTTGAAGAAGATATTGAGCCATTTTTTCTGCTTCAGTAAGTGGCGGATATTTTTTTATCTGATGATAAAGAAAACTATATTTTCCTGAAACGACAATTTTGCTATTTTTATATTTTTTATAAAGTTCAATTGCTTTATCAAGTCTTTGATAAACTATTTTTGGAATTTCTCCCTGAAGGCTTATCCCTCCGCCTAAAACAACAATAAACATAGTTATTTTTTTATTGATTTTAAGTAAAGGTTATAAAATTTTTTTCCGATTTTTTCCCAAGAAAATTTTTTAACTACTGTTTTATAGGCATTTTCTCCCATTTTTAATCTTAATTTTTCATTATTTAATAAAAGATTAACTTTTTCGGCAATGAGATTTGGGCTTCGAGGTCTAATAAGAAAACCATTATATCCGTCTTTGACAACTGTTGAAACACCGCCCTTTCTTGAAACAACAACGGGAGTTTTGTGAACCATTGCCTCTAAGATTACCAGTCCTAAAGGTTCATTCCAGACAGAAGGAGCGACATAAACATCGGCTCTAAGATAAAAATCATTGATTTTTTCCAGTCTTTGAGAAAAATAACCAAGCATATGAACATTGGTTAATTTATATTTTAAAATTAATTCTTCTAAATATTTTTTTTCTGGTCCATCACCTAAAATAACAATCTCGGCATTGATTTTTCTTGCCGCTTTGATAAGATAATTAACGCCTTTGTGCTCAGTTAATCTTCCTGTAAAAAGAACCATTTTGTTATATTTGAATTTGTATTTTTTATCAATCCAGGAAACATCTAGATTAAAATTGATTTTGTTACTTACACCAGCGGGAATAGTTTTTGTTTTTTTAGAAAGATCTTTTCCAAACATCTTTAAAAACCATTCGCGCGTAAAATTACTATTAGCTGTGATGAATTTAGCTCGGAGACAGGCATCACGAGTAGAGGCGCGCCAACGACTATCCTCTTCGAAATAATAAAGATCACTTCCATGAGTGGTGATAATAAAAGGTAATCTATAAATATTAGCTAAAGTTCTTCCTACTGCTGGTAAAAAAGCAGTGTGAAAAATATGAATTAAATCAGGTTTGAATTTTTCAATTATTCTTGAAATCCGACTGACATAATAATTAAAAATTTCAATATGATTTTGATTTGATAATTTAGAGTACTTTTTAGCATTAGGAAGCTCGGGGTTGCCAACAAAAACTCCTACAATTGGCGGTTTTAAAGAATAGATTTTGGCAAATTTTAATTTTCTTGTATCAGGAGCAGCAATAACTGCTTCAAAGTCTTCTTGGTGGTTTTCTTTTAGTTGAAAGACTAGACGTCTTAACCAGGCGCCTGAACCATTTCCCCAAAGGGGAAACATATAAAGATAAAGGATTTTCATAATGAGGTTATTATAACATTTTTAGGGTGTTTTTTACTGTTTTTTCATACTGCCAGCCTCTTTTAAAAAGCGATCCTTCAATGATCAATTTTGGTTTTAAATTTGGATTTTTTAATTTTTTAAAACGATAAATACCAGCGATTTGGCAAGCGATCAAAGAAGCTGAACGATTTATAAGTTTTTGAGCGATAAGATCTCCTTCTTTTGCTAATTGAGATAATTCCTTAGTTGATTTGATATTTCTTTTAGTTATAAGATTATAATGTTGATAAAGATAAGCGCCAGCAACTTCTTTTTCAAAAAGTTGTTCGCCGGGATTTTTTGAATTTTTATCAATTATTAATCCAGTTTTTGATAATGGGAATTTATCAAAGTTTCCTGATTCTAGATTAATAGCGATTTTTTCATCTAAAAAAAACCCGAAGTTTGTTCCAGTGCCGACAACACCAGCAATAAGAAAAAGGGGAGGAGAGTTTTTTCTTATTGATTGCAAAAGAAGAAGAATAACATCATTAACAACAGTGATTTTTATATTTTTTCTCTCTTTTTGATAAAAATATTTTTCTAGTTCTTCGCCAACAAATTTACCAATAAGATCTTTTAATTGATGCTCTTTTGTCGCTTTGATAAGTTTTCCATCAAGAAGATTTTCTCGCAAAATTGGTTTTAAAGGAAAAGCAAAATTTAAGATAGTGAATTTAATTTTATTGTTAATATGTTTTTTAATAACTTCAAAAAGATCTTTTTTAGTTAAAAAAGGATGATTAATTTTTTCCATCTTTTTTTTGACTGTTTTTTTATTAATTATCGTTTTAGACTTAATGATTGAACCGCCAACACTGATTTCTTGATAAGTTTTTTCTTTTATTGGTAAAAAGTTTTTTGGAATTGGATATTTGATAAAAGCAAGCGAACTATTTTTACCTTTTTCAGCATTAATTAATTCTTGAAAAAAATTATTGACAATTGTTTTTAAATCTTTTACGGATAATTGATTAAAAGACATATTGATATTATTATAATTTTTTTACTATACTAAGTCTATGGCCCGCTATGTACCCGATGTTTTATCCCGCCGTTGGGTGATTTTGTCACCGCAGCGGATCTCTCGCCCGGAAGATATTGTTGTTTCAAAAGAGAAAAAGTGTCCTTTTTGTCCAGGAAATGAGGAGATGACGCCAAAAGAAGTTTTTCGGATAGGAGATGGACAGTCGGATCAGCCAGGTTGGAAAGTAAGAGTGATTCCTAATAAATATCCAATTACTGATTTTCATGAAGTTTTTATTCACTCGCCTTATCATAATAAAGATATTGAAGATTTACCAATAGAGCATGTGGTTTTGATTATCAAAGCTTACAGGGAACGGTTTAATTTTTATCGAAAAAAAGGTCAGGTGTTAATTTTTGATAATCATGGAGAGCATTCTGGAGCCTCAATGACTCATCCCCATTCGCAGTTAGTGGTTATTCCTTTTCAGATAAATTTAGATACACTTTCTCGAGAGCCTTTTTCAAATATTGTTGAAGAAAATAAATTTTTTAATGTCTATTGTCCTGATTTTTCTCAGTGGCCTTACGAGGTCTGGATAGCGCCAAAAAAAGAAAAAGGAGTTTTTGGTGATATTGAAGATGATGAAATTATTGATTTGGCAGAGTTAATACAAAAGGTGATAAAAAGACTTCATTTGATTTTTGATGAAAAAAAATTAACAAAAGATAAAAGTTTTGCTTATAACTACTATATCTATCCTCAAGAGAATTGGTATATAAGAATTATTCCTCGTTTTGTCCACCGGGCAGGTTTTGAGTTGGGGACGGGATTGTCTGTTAATATCGTTGACCCGAGAGAAGCAGCAGAAGAACTAAAAAAAATTAGATTTTAAAATTCTTCATTTTTATTCAATTTTTTCTTGTCCCAACAAGCCGTCCGCAACCGCGTAGGTTGCGGACGGCTTGTGGCTTATAGACTATAGACAATTTTAAAAAATTGATTTACATTCTTTATAAGAATATGAAAAAAAGAAAAAATTTTTATCAAGGAGAGATTTATCATGTTTTTAACAAAAGTATTGCTAATTATAAAATTTTTGGTTCTTTTGATAAGAGAGAAGCATTTATTAAAAGACTTTATTATTATAATTCTAGTTTGATAAAAGAATCTTTTTCTAAATATATTGAAAAAAATAATGATTATCAAATTGATAATTTATTAATACCTCAAGAAAATTCTTATGTAAAATTTTTAGCTTATTGTTTGATGCCTGATCATTACCATTTGTTGGTTAAAGTTTTAAAAGATAATATCTTTTCTAAATTTATTGGTGATGTAGAAAATAGTTTTTCTCGTTATTTAAATTTAAAACATAAAAGAAAAGGGCCTTTATGGCAATCTAGATTTAAGGCAGTAAGAATAAAAAGTAACGAGCAATTGCTTCATGTGAGTCGATACATCCATCTTAATCCAACAACCTCAAATCTGGTTAAAAAACCTGAAGATTGGTATTTTTCTTCTTATAGAGAATATATTAGTAATCCAAAAATTTTAAAAAGCATATTAAAAGAGATATCTATTCAGGACGGAGAATCTTATAAAAAATTTGTAGAAAATAATATTGATTATCAAAGAAAATTAAAAATGATAAAAAAACTCATTTTAGAATAATTTTTTAGATTGTCCCAACAAGCCCTCCGCAACCGCGTAGGTTGCGGAGGGCGGCCTGGGCCTGATGGGGTTGAAATTGGAAAAAAATATTATTAATATTCCTATATATATAGGCTTTTTATATTTTTTAAATTTTTAAATGAGAAAAATAAAAAATAAAAAGGGAGAAATTGCCACGCTTTTGACTTTGGGATTGGTGATTATTGGCGGAGTTTTAACAATTGTCACCTCTGTTTTTACTAATCGACAAAAAAATCTTGCTTCAAATCCAAGAGCGGAGACATCAATAAAAAATTGTATATATCCAAATAAGGATATTTGTAATACTATGAGATCCACTGGAGAATGTGGTGAAACTAGTAGTGGCAATAATAACGAATGCTTACTATGTTATAATGGTAAGTATAGATGTCCGGGAACAAGCGATGATAGCATACCACCAACAAATTATCCTAAACCATCTGATACTCCAACCCCAAATAAAACTTCAACCCCAACTAAAACTTCAACACCCACACCTGGTTGTCAAGTAGGCGATAATAATTGTGGTTCTGGTTATAGATATGCATGTAGTCCTAATAGTTCTCCTGTTGAATGGGGAGGTATAACTTTTGATGGTAATGGGTGTGACCCTTCTGTTTGTCGGAAAA
>JBBILA010000010.1:0-21099 GCA_037445105.1 Candidatus Microgenomates bacterium | reverse complement strand
CAAAAACTCCTCAATCGCTTTTAAAATCAATAAGCTTTTTTTATAGTTTTGTAAATTTTCTAAATTAGTCAGAATTTTCATTTCCTAATTTTCTCAAATAAAGAGCTTCTTGACAAGAAGAAGAAGTATAATTTTTTTTTAAAAATATGACAAAAGAAAACGAAATTTCTTCTGTTGAAAAAGAAAACGAAGTCTTTCCTGTTGAATCAAAATTAGCATTCATTCACTATATTTTTGAAAGAGCACGCTCTGTTAAAGGAAATAAAACAGAAGAACTTATCTTGCTCATAAATATTTTTGCTATATACTCTAACGTATTTCCAAAACAAGAATATAAAACTTTTAAAAATATTTATAACGGTGTAAAAAGATTATTTGAAAAAAAATAATTATAAATCACATCTCTTTTTCCAATTCTTCTAATAACTTTCTTGCTTTTGATGAAACACGTGAGGGAGTATTGATTTTAAAAATCACGTATTGATCACCTTTATTGTATGATTGAGGATAAGGTATTCCTTGACCTTTTAATCTTACTTTTGTTCCTGATTGCGTGCCGGGCTTAACTTTTATTTTAACCATTCCTTTAATTGTTGGCACCTCAACTACTCCTCCTAAAACAGCCATCGGATAAGAAATTTCTTTTTCAAAATAAATATCTTGACCTTCTCTTTTAAAAAATGGATGGGGTTTAACATGAAGTAAGACGTCAAAATCAGAAAATCTCATCCTTGTTCCTTCATCAACACCGGCCGGTATCTGAATTGTCTTTTTTTCACCTTTGACAACAATATCTTTTCTTGCGCCATTAACTGCTTCATCAAAAGTCAAAGTTATCTCATACATATCTCTTCTTTTTCTTTGCCTTCTTGAAAAAGGTGATTGAAAACCAAAAAATTGTTCAAAAATCTCAAAAGGATCAGAAAAACCTTCAAAATCAAAATCTACAAAAGGATTTGTTCCTCCAAAATTAGTATAAACACGAAATGGCCCTTCCTGATAATAATATCCACCGGAAGATGCTCCTCCTACTCCTCCTCTTTCAAAAGCAGCTTCTCCATACTGATCATAAATCTGTCTTTTTTTTGGATCAGACAAAACCTCAAACGCTTTATTAATCTCTTTAAATTTTTCTGTTGCCTCAGGAGATTTGTTTCTATCAGGATGCCATTTTAAAGCCATTCTTCGATAAGCAGCTTTAATTTCTTGATCGGTAGCATTTTTAGGAACACCCAATATCTCATAATAATCAACCATATTAAAAAAATAAAAAAATCTAAAATTTTAAAAAATTTCAATAACCAATTTTAACAATTAATTGGTTAGTTGGAATTTTATCCATTTTATTTAGAAAATCAGTTAATTAATTACTTCTCCTTCTTCAACGTCATCTTTTTTCTCGTTTTTTTCTTGATTAGATCTTTCATTGGAACTTTGATCTTTGCTTTGATACATTGATTGACCTATTTTAGTTAATTCATCCGATAACTCTTTAGTTTTTTCCTCAATCTCCTCTTTAGTTCCTTTTCCAAGAATTTCTTTTAATTCTTTAATCTTTTTTTCAACAGTCTCTTTAATATCTTTTGATACTTTATCACCGGCATCTTTAAGAGATTTTTCAGCAACATAGATCATGTTATCAGCTTTATTTCTCGCTTCAATTTTTTCTTTTTCTTCTCTATCTTTTTCAGCATTTTCTTCTGCTTCTCTTTTCATTCTTTCAACCTCTTCCTTACTTAAACCAGTTGAACCAGTAATTCTGATACTTTGTGATCTGCCGGTTGCTTTATCTTTAGCTGTCACTGATAAAATCCCGGATGCATCAATATCAAATGTCACCTCAATTTGGGGAACACCTCGAGGGGCTGGTGGAATCCCATCTAAAATAAATCTGCCTAAAGACTTATTATCTTTTGCCATTGGTCTTTCACCTTGCAAAACATGTATCTCCACCTGAGTTTGATTATCAGCAGCAGTTGAAAAAATTTCTGTCTTTGAGGTAGGAATGGTTGTATTTCTTGGAATAAGCGGTGTCATCACTCCGCCTAAAGTCTCAACTCCCAAAGTTAAAGGTGTTACATCAAGAAGAACCACATCTTTTGTTTCACCAGTTAAAACACCAGCCTGAACGGCGGCACCAACAGCCACAACCTCATCAGGATTAACAGATCGATTTGGCTCTTTGCCAAAGAATTCTTTGACTCTTTGAATTATTTTTGGCATTCTTGTCATTCCCCCAACTAAAACCACCTCATCAATTTTTGATCTATCAATTCCGGCATCTTTTAAACATTTTTTTACTGGTTCAAATGTTTTTTCAATCAAGTGATCAACCAAAGACTCAAGTTTTGCTCGGGTTAACTTTAAAATAAAATGCAACGGTTGACCATCTTTAACGGTAATAAATGGTAGATTAACCTCAGTCTCCAAAGATGAAGAAAGCTCAATTTTTGCTTTTTCTGCAGCATCGCGAAGTCTTTGTAATGCTTGAGAATCATGACGCAAATCAATTCCATATTCTTTTTTAAACTCCTCAGCAAAATAATCGAGAATCACTTTATCAAAATCATCGCCTCCTAAATGAGTATCACCATTTGTTGCTTTAACCTGAAAAACGCCCTCACCTAACTCAAGAATGGTAATATCAAATGTTCCTCCACCCAAATCATAAACAGCGATTGTATGAGCATGTTTTTTATCTAAACCATAAGCTAAAGAAGCCGCTGTTGGCTCATTAATAATTCTTACTACCTCCAAACCAGCAATCTCTCCGGCTTGTTTGGTCGCCTGACGTTGAGAGTCGTCAAAATAAGCAGGTACAGTAATGACTGCTTTTTCAACTTTTTCTCCCAAATAAGCTTCGGCGTCAGTTTTAATCTTTTGCAAAATCATCGCTGATATTTCTTGAGGAGTATAAGTTTTGCCGTTAACCTCAACTACCGCCATACCATTTTTTCCCTCTTTTATTTTGTAAGGCAACCATTTCATATCATATTTAACCGATTCATCAGAAAAACGACGACCCATCAATCTTTTAATTGAAAAAATTGTGTTTTTAGGATTGATTATCATCTGTCGCTTTGCCACATCACCAACAATTCTTTTTACTGGATCAACAACAGAAGGAATAACATTTCTTCCCTCGGCAGAATGAATAACTTTAGGTTTACCACCTTCCATAACTGCCACACATGAATTAGTTGTTCCTAAATCAATACCAATAATTTTTCCCATATGATTTAAAAATAAACTTTTAATTTAACTTTTAATAAGTTTACTCACTTTAACCTGAGCAACTCTTAATATCTTATCTTTAAGCTTATAACCTTTTCTTACAACCTCAACAACATAATCATCTTTATCACCAGAAACAATCTCCACTGCCTCACTTGTTTTTGGATCAAAAGGTTTATTTAAAACATCAATTTCCTCTAATCCTATTTCTAAAAAAACCTGTTTTAAATGGTCTTTAACAATTCTTAATCCTTGATCTTTAATAAAAATTTCTGCTTTTTCTAAATTATCCAGAAAAGGCAATAATTTTAAAATCAAATCTTTATTAGCATTCTTAATCACTTCTTCTTTTTCTTCTTTTGTTCTTTTTTCTAGATTTTGATAATCAGCCAAAGCTCTTAAATACTTAGCTTTAAACTCTTCAACCTGTTTTTTTAATAATTGGTTTTCTTCAACAATTTTTTTTATATCAACTTTTTTCTCTTCATTTTTCTTTTTTTGATTCATAATTAATTATCTAAAAAAATTATAATCCCTGTTCTCTGATTATTTCACTGAGAAGATTAGAAAAATATCTAATCTGAGGAATAATAAAATCATAATACATTCTTTTTGACCCAATCACTCCTACCAAACCTCTAATTGTCTTCCCCTGAAACTCACCCCAGACACTGGCGCAAGCATCAAAGATCGGATCATGAAAATCTTCTTCTCCTAACATGCACCTTATATCTTCTTCCATTTTTTCAAAATCATCCAAAATTCTTTCCCAAAAATCTACTTCATCTAATCTGCTAAAAAGATTTCTTGAAAGATTCAAATCTAAAAATTCTGGTTGATTTAAAAGATTGGAAATACCAGAATAGTATAAATCGCCATTGTTGGTAGTAATTAAAGATAAAAGACCAGTTCTTTGAGATAAAACTCTTACTGCTTGAGATAAGAGTCGATGAGTCTCCTCTCTTTCATCCCAGATGCCGTTTTTATAGGCAACTTCATCGCTTGTTGACAATTCTTTTTGTTTCATTAAATGATTAATATAAAAACGAAATCCTTTAGCTGAAGGAATTCTTCCTGATGAAAAATGAGTCTTTTTCAAATAACCCTTTTTTGCTAACTCAACCATTTCATTTCTTATTGTTGCTGGAGAGACTCCGATTTTATATTTTTTTTCCAAAATCTCACTACCAACAGGCAAGCCTGTCTCTGAATATTCTTTAATAATTGATTTTAAAATCTCAATTTGTCTTTGAGTTAAGTCTTCCATAGTTTTATTTTAGCAGTTATCAACTAGTACCTGATTAGCAATCATATAATATGTCTGCTAATTTGTCAAGAGGTATTTCGTCTTGAAGGTAAAATAAAAAATTTTTGATATAATTTTTTTATGTATAAGAAGTATCAGGTTATTTTAGCTGTTGCCGCTTTTATAATTAATCAAGATCATCAACTTTTAATTGTTAGAAAATCTCCTTATGAAAGAATTGACCCTAATCTTTGGGTAGTTCCAGGAGGAAAGATCAATCAAAAAGAAAAGATTATTGATGGCTTAAAAAGAGAGGTCAAAGAAGAAGTTAATCTTGAAATTATCTCCTACCGCTGGGTAAACGAAAACGTTTTTGAAAATAACAATTTTTATTTTCATGCCCAACATTTTCTCTGTCAGGCAAAAAATATTGAAACCATAAAGCTTGAAAAAAGTTTAACTGATTTTCGATTTATCACTAAAAAAGATCTTAAAAAATATCAAATTCCTAACGGCTTGCTAGAGACAATGAAAATGATTTTATGATAAAACTTGGAGCTCATCAATCAATTAGTGGCGGATATTCTGAAGCATTAAAAAGAATTAAAAATATTGGCGGTAATTGCTTACAAATTTTTTCTTCTTCTCCTCGCGGTTGGCAAACTATTAAAATTGACGATCAAAAAATTAATCAATTTCTCAAGCTTAAATCAGAATTAAAAATCGATCCTGTTTATTTTCACGCTTCATATCTTATAAATCTTGCTGATGAAGGAAAAATCGGTTATCTTTCAAAGATTTCCCTTATTAACGAGATGAATCTGGCAACAAAACTTAATATTAAAGGAAGTATTATCCATCTTGGATCATATAAGAATAAAGGATTAAGTAGTAAGTATAAAGTATTAATAAAAAATATCAAAGAAATTTTAGATAAAACTCCAAAAGACTCTCTTTTTATTATTGAAAATGCCGGTACAAGAAAAATCGGTCAAACATTAGAAGAAATATCTCAAATAATAAAAGATATTGATAATCCAAGAATAAGACTTTGTCTTGATACCTGTCATCTTTTTTCCAATGGTTATAAATTTGAAAATAATAAAGAACTGGATAATTTTCTTAATGGTTTAAAAAAACTTTTTCTGCTTGAAAGACTAGAGGTTTGGCATTTAAATGACAGTCGTGATCCTTTTAATTCTGGAAAAGATCGTCACGAAAATATTGGTCAAGGAAAAATCAATATTAATGAGTTTAAAACTCTTCTTAATCATTCAAAAACAAAAAACTATCCTTTTATTATTGAGACCCCAGGATTTGATAATCAAGGACCAGATAAAAAAAATTTAGATATCTTAAAATCTTTTTTAATAACAAACAATTGAATAATGTAACTTTTATAATAAAATATCATATATGTCAAAAGAAAATTATGAGAGTTACAATACAAATCGTCCATCTATTGAATCTAATTATCGTTATTATTAGAAATATTTCCATGGTTAAGAAAACACTGGGAAACAGGTTATGAAGAATTAAAAACATTAGAGAATGAAGATCCAAAGAGAGCCTCAAGAATTGCTTCTAATCAACACGCTATTGATGAGAGTCTAAATCAATCAAGAAGATATCTTTGGTCTTAATTAATCAAGGTTTAATTTCTTTTATCTTATTATTATAATTATTTCATGTTCTCCTTACCTGAAGAAATTAAAAAAATTATTAAAAAATTTAAAGATCATAATTTTCAGATTTATCTTGTTGGCGGAGCGGTAAGGAATCTTCTTCTTAATAAAAAAATAACCAACTGGGATCTGGCAACCAATGCTACACCTGAAGAAATCCAAAAACTTTTTCCTGATTCTTTTTACAATAATAACTACGGAACAGTTTCTGTACTTATAAAAAAAAATCAAAACTCATCGGTAAAAGATGAAGAACTGTCAATACTGGTTGAAATTACTCCTTTTAGAAAAGAAGAAAAATACGAAGATTTTCGTCATCCAAAAAAAATTAGCTGGGCAAAAACAATTGAAGAAGATCTATCAAGACGTGATTTTACTATCAATGCTATTGCTTATGATGGAGAAAATCTTATTGATCCTTTCAATGGTCAAAATGATTTAAAAAATAGAATTATTAAAGCTGTCGGCAACCCTGATACAAGATTTCAAGAAGATGCTTTAAGACTTATTCGAGCAATTCGTTTTGCTTCTCAACTAGGATTTTTTATTGAAGAGAAAACTTTAGTCTCAATAAAAAAAAATGCTTTTCTTATCAGAAAAATTTCTTGGGAAAGAATAAGGGATGAATTTTTAAAAATTTTATCCAGCGATCACCCGGCTGATGGTATTTTATTTTTAAGAAATACTGGTCTTTTAAAACATATTCTTCCTGAAGTTGATATCTGTTTTTCAATTCCTCAAAAAAGTCCAAAAAGACATCACATTTATGATGTTGGCACTCATTTAGTAATGTCTTTAAAACATTGTCCGTCAATTGATCCAATCACTCGTTTTGCCACTCTTATTCATGATATCGGAAAGGCAAAAACTTTTAAAAAAGATGAAAAAACCAATCTTATTACTTTTTATAATCATGAAGTTGTTGGTGGAAAACTAGCTGAAAAAATTGCCGAAAGATTTAGGCTTTCAAATAAACAAAAAGAAAAACTTGTTCGTTTAGTTAAATATCATCAATTCACTGTCTCTGAAAATCAAACTGATAAAGCAATAAGAAGATTTATAAGAAATATCGGCAAGGAATATCTTGATGATATAATCGCTTTAAGATTTGCTGACAGAGTGGGTTCAGGAGCAAAACCTGATTCCTGGCGATTTAATCTTTTCAGAAAAAGATTAATTGAGGTTCAAAAAGAACCATTTCAGATAAAAGATCTAAAAATTGATGGTTATGATGTGATGAAAATCTTAAATCTTAAACCCGGACCAAAAGTGGGCGAGATATTAAAAGATATCTTCAATAAAGTTGTTGATAAAAAAATAAAAAATCAAAGAGAGATTTTACTTGAGGTACTGAAAAAATATCGGTAAATTTTTTTTCTCTTTTTTAATAGTTGTTTCTTCTCCATGACCAGGATAAACTATAGTATTCTCAGGAAGTTTTAATAATTTAGTAAGTGAATTTTTCAAATCATTCTTATTGCTATAAAAAAAATCAAATCGCCCGATTGAATTTTTAAAAAGAGTATCACCGGTAAAAATTATCTTCTCTTTTTCAAAATAAAAGCTGACACTTCCTGGTGTATGCCCAGGAGTAAAAATAACTTTAATCTGAAAATCTTCAATTTTTAATAAATTTCTATTGGTTAAATTTTGAGTATTTTTGACCGGTAAAACTACCGGCTGATAACCTAAAAAATGCTTCGCTGTTTCTGTCATTCTTTCCATTAAAAAAGAATCTTTTTCTGAAATATAAAGAGGAATATCAACTGATTTCTGAATCTCGCCAGCAGCCAACAAATGATCAAAATGACCATGAGTAGCAAAAATTGCTGCAAGTTTTAATCGTTGTCTTTGCAATTCTTCAAGAATAAAAGAACCCTCATCAGCCGGATCAATGATTAAACACTTATTGTTTTTAATCAATAAATAACAATTAGTTTGAAGTTGTCCTAAAGAAAATTTTAAAACTCTCATTTATTTTTTCTTTTTTCAAACCAGACTAAAATCGGTGTTGCCACAAAAGGCGAAGAATAAGTACCGGTAATTGTCCCAATAAGAAGAGTAATTACAAAAAATCTGATTGTTGAACCTCCCATTAAAACCAAAGCCAAAAGCATAAAAATAATTGTCATTGAATTATTCAAAGATCTAACCATCGTCTCGGTTAAAGCCTTATTAGCAAAATAGTCAATACTTCCCTCTTCTTTTTTTAAATACTCTCTGATTTTATCAAAAATAACAATTGTATCATGGACAGAAAAAGACATTGTCGTTAAAACCGCCGTAACAAAAAGCATATCAACCTCAGCTCCAAAAAAATGAGAGATCAAAGAATAACTACCAATAACAACAAGAAAATCATGAAGCATCGCCAAAATCGCTGATAACGCATAAGTTATTCCTTTAAAAGCAAAAGTCATATAAACTAAAATTCCCAAAATCGCCAAAACTGAAGCAATTATTGTTTTTTTTATTGTTTCTTTTCCTAAAGTTGGTCCAACTGTTTCTGATTTTAAAACTTGGACTTTGCTTTTTGTGATTTTTTCTAAATCAGATTTTAATTTTTCTTCTTTTTTTTGATCTAAAGGTTTAGTTTTAAAAATTAACCGATTGTTTTGTATTTCTAAAAAAACTATCTCTAACTTATGTTTTTTAATCACTTTTTCAATCTCAGTTTTATCAATTTTTTTTGAAAATAAAAACTCCAAATTTGTCCCACCAACAAAATCAATTGAATAACGATAACCCCATTTTGCGATAGAAAAAACCCCAAAACTGATGATCAATACTGATAAAAATAAATAAACTAATCGATATTTTAAAAAATCAACCATATATTTGTTTTCTATAAAAAACTTGTATCAATCTTTTAGTGATAACAACTCCGGTAAAAAGACTGGTCAAAACTCCAATTGCCAAAGTTAAAGCAAAACCACGAACCATTCCAAACTGAGGTAAAAACTCCCAATTTAAGGGATTAAATAAAATAAAAGCTACTGTTAAAGTGGTAATATTGGCGTCTTTAATCGCATCAATAGCTCGACCAAAACCAAGATTAAAAGCAATATCAAAACTTTTTCCTTTTCTTAATTCTTCTTTTATTCTTTCAAAAATCAAAATGTTTGAATCAACTGCCATACCAATTGATAAAATAAAACCGGCAACACCTGATAAAGTCAAAACCACAGGAATAATTCTAAAAATTGCCAATGATATTAAACCATAAATAATTAAGGCTAAATCAGCAATCAATCCTAATTTTCCATAATAAAAAATCATAAACAAAAGAACTGCTAAAAGACCTATTCCTCCGGCATAAACACTTTTTCTTATTTCTTCTTCACCTAAACTTGGACCAATTTTTTTTTGTTCAATAAGTTTAACTGATAAAGGTAAAGCTCCAGAATTAATAGAAATCGCTAATTTTTTTGCCTCATTTAAAGAAAAATTTCCAGTAATCACTGCCTGACCATCTATAATTTCTTGCTGAACAATTGGAGCTGAAATTAAAAAATTATCAACAAAAATCGCTAATGGTTTATTTATATTTCTTTTGGTTATATCAGCAAAAAGCTTAGCTCCCTCACTATTAAACTCTAAAGCTACTTGAGGTTTGCCATCTTGCTGACTAAAAATAATTCTTGCTTTTTTGATATGTTTTCCAGTCAGTGAAGTATCAACAAAAACTGCCGATGGAGTTGCTTGATTGTTATTAATAATTTTTTCTTCTTTAAAAACAAGTTGAGCAGTTTTTCCAATCAAAGCAACTGCTTGATTAACATCTTCAACTCCAGGTAAATCAACACTTATCCGGTAATTATCCCCTGATTTTAAAGTCTGAACTACCGGCTCAGAAACACCAAAAAAATTTACTCTTTTTTCAATAATATCTCTTGCAGAAGACAAAGCATCTTGAAGATCTTCTTGTTTTAATCCTTTTGTCTCAACATTAAATAGAAGATGACTGCCTCCTTTTAAATCTAAACCTAGTCTTGTTTTAAAATCTTTTTTTATTTTTGTTCCAAAAAACTGAAAATCTAAATTTAAAGGATTAATCGTATATTTACCAATTCTAAAATTTTCAGGTAAATCAATCCAGATAATTAAAAAACTAATTATCAGCAATAAAAAAAATTTGAAAGTTTTCATTTATTTAGTTCATCCTCTGAGCCAACAATCATAATCTTGGGAATTTTTAAAAATCGCCAAATAAAAGGATCATTATTTTTTTTTCTAAATAAAAACTCATCTTCTGTCATCACTGTATAATTAATTGGTCGACCAAAAGTTTTTTCTACTTCTTTAATAATCGCCTCAACCTCAGGCAAAACAATCACTCCTACAAAAAGAAGATAAATCTCATCTTCTTTTATCGCTATATTTTTTGCATATTTTATAGACAAAGCAATATACTTTATTTTTCCTATCTTGGAAAGATTTTTATAAATCAAAGTTGGCAGTAAACTTGTTTTTGTAAAAATTCGCAAAAATTCATCATAAAAATAATAATTTTTATTTAATGAATAATAAATTTTATTTAATCTTCTTTCTTTTAATAAAACTTTCTCTTCGGACAAAATATCAAGTTCTCTTTTAACGGCATTGACTTCTTCTTGAATTTCTCTGACAACTTTTCTTAAATAATAGGTCTCATTAGGATGATGAAAAAAAAGCTCTAAAATCTTTCGTCTCGCTTTTGAAGGAATAATATGTTGTAACATATTATTTTATTAATAATTAACCTTATTACCAATTGGCAAAATCTCAATCCATATTGGGCCTCTAACTATTGAGATCTCTTGACCGTTTTTATTATAAAATTTTAGCATCGATTCCTCATCGCTTTTTTGCCAACTTCCCTCAATGACTTTTCCATCTTGAAAAACCAAAACATCACCGCTACCAACTACCTTATATAAAAGGTGACCTCCGGGATAACCATCATTAGCTGGTGATTCTTGAGAAAACATAATAATGATATTTTTTGCTCTAATTGGTTTTCCGGTATTTTTATCAAGATGAGGTTTTCCACCATTTTCTCTTTGATAAGTATTTGTATTTTTATCATAATTCCAAACAACAGCAAAATCAGAAGCTAAATTATCCCAAAAACCAAAATCAATTTTTGAAACTGTTCCCCTATTTTCTATTTTTTCATCATCTTTAAAACTCCAATGACTAAAATTTTCATTCCACAAAACTCCATCTTCATCTTTTTCTGTTAGACCTCGTTTTTCTTTTGCATAACGCCAAAGTTTTTCTGTTGATGAATAAACTGTATGTTCGGTAGCTCTATTTGGCAATCTTTCATAATCTCGCCAAAAATAAGGAAAAGGAACAGAAAACTGGTTTAAATCATTATAAGAACTCCAGCCAATATCTCTGATATATCCTAAGGCATCAGCTGGACCTGGAGTATTGGCACCGCCCACATGAGCATATAAAGGATTTTTTCCAAAACCTTGCAGAAGTTTTATAAAATATATTCTTGCTGATCGAATTGGTCCAATATAAGAAGCATCTTGACAATAAAATATTGATAAAAATCTTGTTATCCCACCTTCAGCAACAGCTTCAAAAACAATATCTGCTGAAGATAAACCTGATTGTGGTCGAGCATCAATATGATTTTCGATCATCACCCCCAGTGGTCGTCTTTTTTCCCATTTTTGTTTTTGGGTTTTTGAATAATAAGCACCATTTAAAGGACATTCCTCAGTTTTTGGCTCATTATCCAAAACGTCTCCGTTAACGTCATTTTTTGGTGGTCGATAACTCCCATTCAAAGAAAATAATCCTGATCTATCTTCATTTTTTAAAGAAAAAATAGAATAAGTACTAAAAGCAGAAAAAATAAATATTAAAAAAACCAAAATAAAAGCTACTTTTTTATTAAGCATATAATTTTAGATTAATTTATTAACTTTTTTCAATAACTTTTTTTTCTTCCTCTGTTAAAGGATACTCTTTTCCTTTTCCTTTTTCTACTTTTTTAGTATAAACTCTTAAACCCTCTTTTGTGTAAATAAAGTTTAAAATTATACCATTGTTTTCTTGATCTAAAAAAGAAATAACAAAACTTTGATCAGATCCCGATCTTTCAAAAGGATTAAACCTTACTAAACCAATTTTTTGTAAATGTGATTTTGAATTATCAATCTCTTCCAGTAATTTTTTTTTAATTACTTCAATCTCCAATTGATTTTTTTTGTTTTGTTGCAATATTAAATCTAAAATATCATCAAGATTGGTTTTTTTTGTTCTTGAAATAAGACGATAATAATGATTTCTTAGTTTAAAAAAAACTAAGGTTAAAAATATCAACCAAAAAATAATAAAAAAAATAGCATAGCTTAACATTATTAACATTCTATAAAGTTGCAATTCTTGTGTCAATCTGATTATAATTATTGTCAAAATGCCAAAGAAAACTAAAAAACAAAAAATTTTAGCTTCATACAGAAGAAAACTTCAATTGCTTGAAAAATTAAATCAAAGCAATAGTTTTATCCAAGAAAAACCCCAAGAAAAAAAATTTAGTGAAAAAAGACTGTCTGAAAACATTTATCAAAAAGTAAAAATAGAAAAGAAAGAAGATAAAAATATTAGTTATTATTTTTTTTCTGATTTAAAAAAAAGTTTAATTTTTATCTTTTTAATTATTAGCCTTGAAATCGCTTTATATTTTGTTAAGCTAATAAAGTAGTAATAAATAACTTTACAAGTTATCAATAAGTTTAAAAAAAAAGAAATATAAATCTGTCGAAAGCGTGCCGTTAGGAAAGAATAGCTTTCGACACAACTTAAGGAAAATCGTTGGGAAAAAACCAATAGGTTTTGTCCCATGAAGAAAGGGGGTGAATAAAAAAATATGGCAACAATGTATTGTGTTAAATGCCGAGCAAAAAAAGAAGTTGCAAACCCAGAAAAAGTAACGATGAAAAATGGTAAACCAGCTATGAAAGCTAAATGTCCAGATTGTGGAACTGGAATGTATAAAATTGGTGCTGCTTAAAATTTTAACTATCTTATTGAAGGTCGGACTCTTTTTTGATGTCCGACCTTTTTTTATATTAAAGAAAAACTGGCTATTTTTTTATAAATAGGTTTATTCCCTGTTAAAATACTTTCAAAAAGAACTATCTTATCTACCTTAAATGAGATATTAATTTTCTTTTGATTAAGTTTCTTTTTTAAAGCAAAATACTGTTGTTTTGATGATCGAGGACCACGAGCCAAAGTCAAATGAGGAATAAATTTTTGATTACTCTTGTTATAAGAATCAAAATTATTTTTAATAAGAGCAGCAAGCTCTTCTATTTTCTTTTCTCGATAAAAATTCAGATATAAAACTAATCGATGATTAACAAAAATATCAAGATTAAAAGAATAAAGATAAAAAACAAATTGATTCCATAAAAGATCTTTAATTTTATTTTTAATTTTATCAACGTCATCTCTTTCACCAAAAAAATAGATTGTAATATGAAAATTGTCTTTATCAACCCAACTAAATTGAGGATATTGTTTTTTTAAAAAAAATAATTGTTTTTCTAATTTTTCTTTAATTTTTTGAGGGATTTCTATTGCTAAAAACAGCCTCATGGTTATAAAAATTTATTAATAATTTTTCTTGTGGAAAATTTTTTTATCAAAGAGGAAACAACAATTACTTTTCCTCCTATTTTTTTTGCTTGTTGAATTTTATTTTTTATTTGGGGATCACCTTCTGTTACAGCAATTATTTTTGGTTTAATTTTACAAACTAGCTCAAAATATTCTTTATCTGAGGAAAAATAAGGTATTTTAATCACCAAATCAACCATCCGAAAACCAGCTAAAATCTGTCCTCGCTGATTTTGATTGTGAATCGGTTGTCTTTTTTTAATTCTTTTAATAAATTCATCTGATTCTAAAACAACAATCAGATAATCACCGGTCTTTTTTGCTTTTTTTAAAAATTGAAAATGGCCATAATGAATAAGATCAAAACAACCACCAACTAGAACTGTTTTTTTATTATTAAATTCTTCTTGGTATTTTTTTAAGTTAGAATAATCAATTATTTTTCCCATCTATATTCTTAATAATTATACAATAAAATATATATTATTATGATATTCCAAATAGAAATCGTCGAGGAAAAACAAAAAATTTTGATTATCAGTAAAGAAAAATCAGCCTTTGTTGATGATTTAAAAAATCAACTAAAACAATATTCCGCCGAGGTATTTTTTTCTTCAAAAGCACCAACATCATTAAAAATATTTAATTATGTTTTTCTTATTAACTCTCATTTTCCTTTAGAAAAAATCGAAAAAAATAATCAAACAAAATTTGTTTTTCTTTTCCTTAAAAAAAGAGTTCCTTTTTATCTTTTAAATCATCAAGAAAAAAATCTTAAAATCATTGAGTCAAAAACTAAACATTTAACATCCTTGGATATTGACAGAATTCTTTGGTTTATTTTTTCTCAAAGTCAAGAAAATTTTTTAAAGATTAATCCATTAATTGAAAAAAAGGAAAATCCTCAGGAAAAAAAATTTAAATTTAAACTCAATTATTTTTTAACAAAAAAAAATCTTTTTTTATTAACAATAATTTTTTTTCTCTTATTGGAGATGCTATTTTTGCCCTTCGCTTTAGCTTCATCTTTTTTTATTTATCAATCATTTAAAAATTTAAAAAATGAAAATTATAAAAATATCAATAACTATCTTATTATTGCCGAAAAATTAAATAATAACTCAACAAAATTTTATAAAATCTCTCAACCAACTTTAAGACTTTTCGGAATTGCTAGTTTTTTTGATAATCTTCTTAATGTTAATCAATATACTATCGAGTCAATAAAAAATATCAAATTTATTATTAACGAAGGTAAAACTATTCAGGAATTAATCTTTATTAAAAATAAATCAACTGAGGAAAAAAAACTCCTGGAAACAAAATTAAAAACCTTTAATCTTGTTTTTGATAAATTGATTAATAACATTAGCATTCTTTCTCAAAAATTAGATCTTCCTTTTAAATCTGTCAAATCATTAAAAAATCAGCTTCTTGAAACTGCTGATTTGTTATCAAAATCTAAAGTATTAATTAGTTACTTTGAAAAAATCTTAAGTCAAGATAATTTATCCAAATACGTAATATTTTTTGCTAATAATATGGAGATTCGGCCAGGTGGTGGATTTATTGGCTCTTTTGCAGTTTTAGAAATCAGAAATTATCAAGTTGACTTTAAAGTTTATGATGTTTATGATGCTGACGGTCAGTTAAAAGCTCATCTTGATCCGCCAAAACCTTTATCTTTATATCTTAATCTACCCCATTGGTATCTAAGAGATTCAAATTTTTCTCCTGATTTTGTTGAAAATTATCAAAAAGCCTTATTCTTTTTAAACGAAGAGATGTCTTTTAAAGACTTTAATGGCGGGATTCTTTTAACAACAACAGCGATTGAAAATATTTTAAAAGCCTTCGGCAATATCTATCTTCCTGATTTTAAAGATACAATTAACGCAAACAATTTTTATCTAAAAACCCAATTTAATGTAGAAAAAGATTTTTTTCCTGGTTCAAGAAAAAAACAGGTTTTTTTATCAAAAATTATCAATAGTCTAATTATTAATCTTAATCAAGCATCTTTTCAAAAACTTCTTTATTTTATTAAAAAATCATTGGATGAAAAACAGATTGTTGTTTATTTTGAAGACCCTTCAATTCAGAGTTTTTTTGACTCCTTATATTGGTCAGGAAGAATCATCCCTCCTCAATGTTTAATCGAAAATAATAATTGTATCACTGATTATATTTTTCCTTATGAAGCCAATGTGGGCACCAATAAAGCTAATTTTTTTATTAATAAATCAATTGATTTTAAAACTTTGATTAACAATGAAAATGAAATTATTCATCAATTAACCGTAAATTATGAAAATACTTCTCCTTCAGAAATTTTTCCCACTGGTTATTATAGAAATTATTTTCAGATTCTTCTTCCAAAAAATTCTTCTCTTAAAACAATTACCAAAAATGGCATTTTGGTCGATGAGTATGACGAAAAAGATGATCTCCAATTCAAACAAGTTGGTTTTTTCTTTGAAATCCCTCCTAAAAAAAAGGTGGAAATAAAAATTAATTATCAATTAGAACAAAGGTTAAAAAAAGGCCGATCTATCTATCAATTAATTTTTCAAAAACAAATCGGCGCTCCTAACTCTGATTTAATTCTTGAATATCAATTAAACAATAGTCTTTCGATAGTTAATCAAAATTTTTCTCCTCTTGTCAAAGATAAAACGATTATTTATAATACAAATTTAACAACTGATAAAATATTTTTTATAGAATTAATAAACTAAAATATATGAAAAAAACAGAAAAAACCATTCTTAAAGCTGAATTAAGAAATCTTTTTGGAAAAAAAATAAAAAAATTAAGAAAACAAGGTCTTATTCCTGCTAATATTTTTGGCACTGATTTTAAATCTACATCAATAAGTATTAATCTCAAAGACTTTTTAAAAGCTTATAAAACTGTTAAAGAAACTGGTATTTTATATATTAATCTTGAAAAAGACAGTGTGCCAGTTTTAATAAATTACGTCCAATACCACCCTGTTTCTAATGAGATCTTACACGTTGATTTTAGAAAAATTGACTTAAAGAAAAAAATTGAAACGGCTGTTCCTGTAAAAATCATCGGTCAATCAGAAGCAGTGACTCAAAAAGGAGGCGTTCTTCTTGTTCAAACCGATCATTTATTAATTGAAGCTTTACCAGAAAATATTCCTCAAGAAATTAATGTTGACATCTCTTCTCTTAAAGAGATAGGTCAAGAAATAAAAGTTAAAGACTTAAAAAAAGAAGGTCAATATGAGATCAAAACTGATAAAGAAAAAGTGATTGTCTCCGTCGTTAAACATAAAGAAGAAAAGATTACTCCAGATACTACCACTACTGCTCCTGAAGTAATAAGCGAAGAAAAAAGTGAAGAAAAAACCTCTTTAACACCTGAAACTCCTCCTCCTTCATCTGAAGAAAAAAAATCTTCCCCTCAAAAAAAATAAAAATTTGTTAAAATTAAAATCATATGACAATTATTAAAACCGAATTTGCTTTAGCCTTAAACCAAATCGCCACTGAAAGAGGTATCTCAACTGATGAGATAATTGCTTCTATTGAAGCAGCAATTATTGCTGCTTATAAAAAAGAATATCCCGATAAATTTAAAAATCTAAAAAATATCACGGCTAAGGTCAACAAAGAAACCGGAGAAACAAAAATTTATGAAAATGGCGTTGATATTACTCCTCCTGGTTTTGGCAGAATTGCCGCCCAAACCGCTAAACAAGTAATAATTCAAAAAATCAGAGAAGCAGAGAAAAAAACCGTTATTTCTCATTATCAATCGCAGATTGGCTCAATTATTAAAGGAAGAATCATTCGTTATGATGGCCATAATGCCTATATTGACATTGGAAAAACTGAAGCTATTCTCCCCAAAGAAGAACAAATAAAAACAGAAAAATATCAAATTAACTCTTCTTTGGTTTTTTATCTAAAAAAAATCGACAAAGATAAATTTTCTAATCCAAGAATTATCGTATCAAGAACTGATCCAAGATTAATAATTGAACTTTTCAAAAGAGAAGTTCCAGAAATAGCTAACAAAACCGTAGAAATAAAAGCAATTGCCCGAGAACCAGGAGAAAGAACAAAAATTGCTGTTTTTTCAAATCAAAAAGGCGTTGATCCAGTTGGCGCCTGTGTTGGTCAAAAAGGAGTAAGAGTCCAAACGGTAACTGAAGAAATTGGCGGAAATGAAAAAATTGACATCATTCCTTGGACTGCTGATAAAAAAATCTTTATCATTGCTGCTCTCTCGCCGGCAAAAATCAAAGATGTTACTTTTGAAGAAGAAAGAAAAGCAAAAGTGATTGTTGATGAAAAAGAAGCTCCTTTAGCAATCGGCAAAAATGGTATTAATGTTAATTTAGCCTCAAAATTAACCAATTATCAAATTGATATTATTCAGATTAAAGAAGAAAAATCCCCCCCTGATAACCAAAAAAATCAAGTATAATTAAGCCTATATGAATCCTCGTTCACCAATTGTTGTCATCTTAGGTCATGTTGATCATGGAAAAACTACTCTTTTAGATTACATAAGAAAAAGCAATCTAACAGAAAAAGAGTATGGCGGTATCACTCAAAAAATTGGTGCTTATGAAATCATTACTGATTTTAAAGATTATAAAACCAACAAAATAACCTTTATTGATACTCCCGGCCATGAAGCTTTTTCTTTTTTAAGATCAAGAGGAGCAAATGTTGCTGATATAGCGATTTTACTTATTGACGGTAAAGATTCTTTAATGCCCCAAACTATTGAATCAATCTATCATATAAAAAATGCGAAAATTCCTTTTATCGTTGCTATTAATAAAATTGATCTGCCAGAAGCTAATCCAGAAAAAGTCAAAAACGATCTTTTAAAACATGAAGTTTTAGTTGAGGGAAAAGGAGGCCAAATCCCGGTCTGCTTAATCTCAGCTAAAACAGGAAAAGGGATAAAAGAACTTTTAGAAACGATTCTTTTCATTTCCTCTGATTTAAACATCACCTTTGACGAAAAAGCTTCGCCTTTAGCTTATATTATTGAAAATAAAAAAGATAAAAGAGGAATTGTTGCTTCAGCAATCATTAAAAATGGAAAAATAAAAGTTGGTGATCTTCTTTATTCAGGAGATAAAAAAATTAAAGTTAAAGCTTTATATAATGATAGAGGTCAATCTGTTAAAGAAGTTTTACCATCGACTCCTTTTGAAATACTAGGATTTGAAGATTTACCGGAGGTCGGCTCAACCATTGAAAGTCAACCAAAAATAGAAAAAAAACTAGAAAATTTTCAACAACAAGAAAAGAAAAACTTCAGTCTTGATCTTGTTTTAGGAAAAAAAGAAGATCAAAAAAAACTCTTTATTATCTTAAAAACTGACTCTCAAGGAAGCCTTGAAGCAATCACTAAATCAATAAAAAATAATCAAAACATCGAAATTACTTTACAAGGAATTGGCGAGATTAACAAATCAGATATATTTTTAGCAAAAACCACTAAGTCAATTATTATTGGTTTTAACGTTAAAGCTACTCATGAAGCCGAAGATCTTGCTAAACAAGAAAAAATCATTATCAAAACCTATCGAATAATTTATGAACTTTTAGATGAGATACAAGAAGTTGCCTTTCTTTTAAAAGAAAAAGAAGAAAAAGAAAAAAATCTTAAAGGCGAAGCAAAAATCCAAGCAACTTTTCTTGTTGAAAAAGAAACTGTTTTTGGGGTGAAGGTCACTAAAGGAAAATTTAATCTTAATGATATTATCGAATGCTATAGAAATAATAATCTTATAGGAAAAACTAAACTGATATCTTTAAAACAAAGAGCAAAAGTCGTCAACGAAGTAAAAAAAGATCAAGAAGCAGGAATGATTTTTTATCCAAAACTTGACATTAAGGTAGGTGATGTGATAAAATCTATCCTATAATATTAAAAAATATGAATAATCAGCAAAATACCATTAATAGAATCGTTGAGATTTTTAATAAAAGTCAATCAGGAGTGATTATCATCCCAAGCAATCATTCAGCTGATTCTGTCGCAGCAGCTACCTCTTTGTATCTTGCCTTAATAAAAATGGGTAAAAATGTTAATCTTGTTTGTTCATCAAAAGTAAGTTATGACTTAACAGCAACCGATAAATTTCAATCTGATCTTTCAACTGAAGGTAATGCTTTGATGATTTCTTTTCCTTATACTGATGGCTCAATTGATAAGGTTGACTATAATATCCAAGGAGAATATTTTAATCTAATAATTACTCCAAGAGAAGGCTATCCAAAACTTAATCCAAATCAAGTTAAATATTCATATACAGGAGGAGCAATTGATTTTATTGTTGTTATTGATAGTCCAACCTTAAACAATTTAGGCGAAGTATACAATGAAAACGAAACTCAGTTTACCGGAAAAGATATCATTAATATTGACAGACATTTAACTAATGCTTATTTTGGTACCGTAAACTATGTTGATAAAACTTCATCTTCAATAAGTGAGCTTATCCTTAAAATAATAGAAAATTTAAAAGTTGAAATTGATAAAGATATCGCTACAAACCTTTACGCAGGTATTGCTTTTTCCACCAATAATTTTACTTCTTATTCAACCAATGCTAATACTTTTGAATCAGTAGCTTTTCTTTTAAAAAAAGGAGCAATTAAAAAAACTATTAAAAAACCAACTCCTTCAACAACTAATTCTTTTATTCCTCCATCACCAACTATTTTCCCAACTCCAAAAAAAATTAATGTCTCACCATCAGCTGAAACTCAACCAATACCTATTGAAGAAGTTGAAAAAGAAAAACAACCAACCCAACAACAATTTGAAAGTAAAAAACCTCAAAACATTCTTCGCCCAAAAATCTTCAAAAATACAGGAATGATATAAAAAATTAGTAAGTAGATAATATTAAGTATTAAGAATAATTGATCTAATTGATCTAATTGACCTAATTGAAACATAAAACATAAAACATGAAACATGAAACGTAGAAAAAATTAACCTAATTTATAAATAAATAATAAATAAACTAATAAACAAATTTTTAATCAATAATAATATTTAAATTTTTAATATATTAAAAATTAATTTATTAAAAATTGATTAAAAATTTATTATTTGTTATTAAAAATTTGTTATTTAATATTTGTTATTATTAAATGACTTGCCCGCCATAATGCGTCAAGCTTTAGGAGGACTTGCCAGCCATAATGGACGAAGTCCTTTAGGGGGGTTCAACTGATTTCAACTGATTAAACCGTATTCCTGTCATTCCCGACCTGATCGGGAATCTTTTTTTATTATCAT